>NZ_JAAHGN010000800.1:0-3573 GCF_010672485.1 Moorena sp. SIO2C4
ACTTTTCGCACCTCTTTGACAATGATCTGACAAAAATCTCGGAGGTTTGAGGTTTGTTGGAGCTGGTTGATGGAGGCTCTTGCTAGATGATAAAAGCTTAAAAATGGGATAGTTTCCCGGGAAACTGCTGGTTCTAATTCCAGAATCAGACAGCCATCTGAGTTACGATGAAACACACCATCAAAGACTGCGTAATCATCGCCTTTTTTCCTCGCCCAAATTTTAGTAGGATTGATTAGGTCTAGATTTTCCTCAGATAACCCAGCTTTAATTCTCTCCACTTGGAATGGGTCAAGTACATCTTCTAGGGTTTTTTCTAGCATGGCTTCGGCAGGGATTCCCAAAACCCTAGAGGTATTGTTGCTAACTTGTAATATTTTTAGCTCAGGCTCTTCCAGTACCAACAGTCCCCCATGAGGCTGAATCTGACCAATCACATGAATCGGTTCGTGATCCAATTTGGTTTGTTGTGCTGGTAAATCTATTCCTAGCATAATTCTCTGACCTTAATCCAGGATTATCAACAGTTATACGAGTTCTAGAAGGAAGGCTCTCCGATTATCGATATCATTCCTAATACTATTTTGCCTAATACTATTTGGTCTAATACTTGTGGATCTTTAACCGAACTTACCTATGACTAGCTAGCAATCTCTAGTATATCCCAGGAAGTCAACGACTAGGTCTAGAGTAATTTTTAAAAAAACATTAAATTTTTTGTCCTGCCTTTAGATCTTCTGCTGTTTCTGGGATTCCTCTTGATTGCAAGAGCAATGTTAGCCTTGCTTCTAAAAAAATATTAATAATAATACGTAAAAACTCAATATTTAATAATTTAACTTAACAAAAAACGTTAACTTCTGATGGACAAACGTAAACGCAAATCAGGTTGTTACCCCTACTCCCTACTCCCCACACTCCATTAAGGGAGTAGGGAGTAGGGAGTAGGGGTAACTAAGTTGACTGTATCTCCCCACACTTCCCACACCTCCCACACTCTTATCCCCTACAGCCGCAGATGCAATTTGTCGCAAAGCTGATCAAAATAGGATTGAAAGTCTTTTGTCGTTGATACCTCAGAGGGGAAGATGGCTTTATGGATTGCTTCTCCAACTGCTTTGGCTAACCGTGGTGGTACAGCATTACCAACCTGTCTGTATCGTGATGTTTTAGAACCTTTGAATACAAAATGATCAGGAAAGGATTGGAGTCTAGCTGATTCCCGTACCGTCAGCCGTCTTACCCCTTCAACTGTTCCTGATCTCGGCTTTCCCCCATTCATTAAATGACGGTGATACACCAGTAAAACACCTTCAGGATCAATAATGTGGGTGCAGTAACCGACTGTAGTAGCGGTAATGGTAGGACTTGGTGCATCGAAATTGATGGGTTTTCCCCCACCTTTGACTAGAGTTGCTGTCCAAGGGGTAGGACGAATAACGGGTTTATTGGCATAGGAAACTTTAGTGGTATTGGGCTCATAGTCAGGAACATCAGTTAAGGCTGAACCCGATGAAATATAGGGATTAGATGTCCCTAAACCATGGGTTTTCCGGGGAAACGTAAAATCATTTTTTGTGGCTAAACCGACGAAAAATAGACGTTCACGATACTGGGGAATTCCATAGGATGCTGCCTCTAACACCTCTACATAAACTGAATAATCTAGGGTTTGAAGCTGCTGCTCAATCCATTGATAATAGTGATTTTTTTTAGACCTTTGCAACCCAGGCATAGTTTCCATTAAAAATGCCTTTGGTCGAATATCCCTTACCGCTCGAATAAATTCTGGAACTAAATCCTTAGGCTTGGCTCGGGATAACTGTTTATTTCGCTCTTGGTTTGGGACAGAAAAAGGTTGACATGGCGGTGAACCTACTACTAGGTCAATACCTTGAAATTGAGTAAAGTCTATAGCTCGAACATCGGAGCGAATAACATTAGTGCTAGGAAAGTTTTCTCGATAAGTGGAAACAGCAGACTTATCAATTTCTATTGCTGTGGTGATCTGCCACCCAGCCATATGGAAACCTAGAGAAAGGCCACCTGCCCCTGCAAATAGATCGATGGCGTTTTTTGAATCATTCATGACTTAGGGAGCAGTTTTTAGCTATCAGCTATAGCATTTTTATTTGGAGTAGGGAGTAGGGAGCAGCGGTAAGAAAATTTACTGTACCTCATAATTATGATCAGGGCTATATTTGGACTAATTGTAGTTTAAGGGTATCAGCTGATTTTGTTATGCCAAATTGGTACATATTTGATTATTTACGATCAGGTTAGTAAGGTTTAAGGGTTAAGGTTGAAGGTTGTAAATTGAAGGTTTAAACTTGGAGGTTTAAGGTTGAATGTTAAAGGTTGAAAGTTTAAATTTGAAAGTTGTTAGCCTTTGGCGTCCCTTGTAGGGTAGGGTGAAAATACTGAGTGATCTGAATTAGCTAAAACCATGCTATAAATACCCTGTTTTTTCCCACTCTCCTCACCCTCCCCAAACTTCCTAGTTTTTACCCTATTCCCTATTCCCTATTCTCTGTTCAATACTTCTGATGCTAGAGTTATGCTAAATCAGCAAGACAATGACAGAGTTTAGCCAGGGTAATAAAACTAAAAAACTAACTATTGCCGCCTCTTCAAAAGGTGTCGAAACAGCGAAAAAAGCTTTGGAAAAGCTAGAGTTTGAGCTAAAAAGTAACTTTCCTAAGTCACAAGGTATAAGTCACTATACAGTTACAAAATTTTTGAAATCAGAGCCAATTCAGCTTGATTTATTTAAACGGATATGCGAGGGATTGACCCTAGACTGGAAAGAAATTGCGGGAATAGTAGAAGAAAAATCATCAGAACAACTAAACAAAACTGATGGCAGTAGCTCAGAGCCGGTGCAGGGTGTAGAGCAAAGTCAAACCCTGACGCACCAAGAGACTATAATCGAAAGACAAAGTCAAACAATAAAAGCTGTTCTTGTATTAGAAGGAGATATAAATTCAGTTCAACCTTCAAAACTGATTGAATCTATTTTACAACAATCTTCAGGATACACGATCAACATTATTGATATCAAACCAAGCCGCTTAATCTTAGAGGGGTTTCAAGAAGCTATCGAAGGGCTTGAAGCTCGGATAAAATCAGAAGACCTAAAAGAATTAAGTGGTTTTCCTGTTAAAGATATTCAAATTTTGAACGAAAGTTCAGATGATGAAGATAATAGCAAGCTTGATCATAAATGGCGTCTAGTCGCAGAGATTGCTAGTGGTGGAGCTGTGGGTCGAGACTTGAGGGGTGCGAACCTCAGTGATGCGGACCTCAGTGATACCAAGCTCAGTGGTGCTAACCTATGTGATGCAGACTTGAGTGGTGCAGACTTGAGTGGTGCCGACTTAAGTGGTGCCGACTTCAATGATGCAAACCTTAGTGGTGCCGACCTCAGTAGTGCTAACCTGATTCGTGCTAATTTGATTCGTGCGAACTTGAGTGGTGCTAACCTCAGTGATGTTAAGGTGATTGGTGGGAACCTCGGTAATGCTAACCTCAGCAATGCCAACTTCAGTAGTGCGAAGCTAATTCGTGCCAATC
>NZ_JAAHGN010000801.1:0-3564 GCF_010672485.1 Moorena sp. SIO2C4
TATCTTCCCGAGTATAGTCCTGATTATAACTTAATTGAATTGGTTTGGCATTCAGCAAAAGAATATATTGCCAATCGAGTTTTCAAATCAATTGAAGAATTAGAATGTTTGTTAAATCATCTTTTAAATGAAGGAGGGTTAATTATAAAATGGGTACGAAAAATAAAAAACAAAGGCAATGCTGTTATCACAGTTTAAATGCGCAACAGCTTACAAGGCTTAAATATCCAACAACTGGACACCTTAATGACAACGGCATTAACAGCTAATTCTTTAGATGAGTTTAGCCAACATCTGCCTTAACCATTGAACCTACCCTAATAGGGATGCCAAGGGCGAACAACCTTTAACCCAACGATACCACAACTCCTAAACTTTCGTTCCCAATCCTATCCACTGCTGACAAGGCATAGATTCCCGACTCTAGCGCTATCTCTAGCGTGGCTGAATTCAGAATTTTGTACAACCTCCAAACCCCATCTTGTTGTCGATAAAGAGTCCAATAACAAATCTCTCCATCACAAACTTTCTGCCAACTTAGCTTACCATCTCTTGCTCTGACATTACCTGGTGTCTTAGGTGGCTCAGTCTTTAACCACTCCATAGTAGGAACAACAGCAGGTTCAGAATAAATAGAGCTTTTCAACTGATCAACCACCTCTAAACGATTTTCTGTGAATACTTTCATGCTATAGAAAATATTCCCTAGGGAGAGTTGAGACACTAGATCGCGGCTAATTTCAACTTGTTCTTCATACTCAGAAATCGGCCACTCTTGTCCATCTAACTTACTGAGTCTATTCCCAGAATAAATGTGTCGATTTTTAGGATTATTTTCTGTCCACCATTGCAGTAAAACCGGATAACTTTGGGCAGGAGGCTCAATGCGCCAGTAAAGTTGAGGAGCAATATAATCGACCCAGCCTTCTTCTAACCATTTTTTCGGGTCAGCATAGATAGCTTCATATTGATCTAATCCCTTAATTTGAGGAGGTTGTCCAGGACGATAAATTCCAAAGGGACTAATCCCAAATTTAACTTTTGGCTTAGTAGCTTTAATGCCAGTGTAGAGACGCTCAACCATCTTATTCACATTGTCCCTGCGCCAATCCCCCAAACTCAGTTCACCCCCAGCTTCCTGATCAGCTTCATAGGTTTTTTGATCAGGAAAATCTTGATCTTTGATAGGATAAGGATAGAAATAGTCATCCAGATGAATCCCATCGACATCATAACGACCCACTACATCCAGAATCACGTTATAAGTCCAGTCCTGAACTGTTTTTACTCCTGGATCCATCCACAATTGTTTACCGTGTTGATACACATAGTTTGAATGGGTAACGCTGATGTGAGGCTTGACTTTTGCGGAAACTTGTGATCCTGTTGCAGCGCGGAACGGGTTAAACCAGGCGTGTAGTTCAATATTGCGTTTGTGACATTCTGCGATCGCAAACTCCAGCGGGTCGTAAAACGGTTCTGGTGCTTGCCCTTGGGTACCTGTTAGCCATTCACTCCAAGGTTCTAATTCTGAGGCATATAACGCATCTCCCGTCGGTCGTACCTGGAAAAACATAGCATTGAGGTTAAGTTCCTCAATCCGGTCAATAATCTCGATCAGTTCCTCTTGCTGTTTTTCTACAGCTAGACCCTTTTCAGAGGGCCAGTCAATGTTCCAGACACTGGCAACCCAAACTCCCCGAAACTCTCGCTGATGGCTAACCTCCCTAGTGGTTTGGAAAGCAACCGTGTATTTTGAGTTTAGGTCTGGCACCTGACCCAAATACGCCAAAGCTTGATAGATAAACCCTGCCACATCAGCACGAGTTGCCACTTGAGTGGGTCGCAGTCGCTTGGGATTGGGATAATTGACAATTATGTTAGCATCCGTAGCGGTGGCTATCCTGTCTCGGGCATAACCAGGAATTTTATCCACATCTTGATAGAGTTGGGGTAGCTCTATCTGTACATCCGATATCTCACTCAAGGGAAGGTTCAAGCCAGCTGCGATCGCTACCAAGGCTTCCACTCGAACCAGATTAGTGTCTGGGCGGAAGCGATTACCAGGATAACCCGACATAAAGCCAGTTTCGTAAGCATATTGAATCGCCTCCAAAGCCCAGTGTTTCTGTGATACATCAATAAACTTCGGAGCAGATCGTTGTTTTTCGGGTTGGGAAAAAGCGTTTTTTAATATGGCAGCAAACTGAGATCGATTCATGGGTAGATTAGGTCGGAATCTGCCATCAGGGAAACCGCTAATCATTCCCTGATTGGCTAAACCTTCAATAAATGGCTTTGCCCAGTGATTTTCCGTATCAGGGAAGCCAGTAAAAGAAGCTACCATAGTTTTATTGCTAGGCATATTGGGGGCTTAACCGCAATTTTAGCCGCACTATTATAGCAAGTGGCAAATTAATACCAAGTTGCGTTTACAGATAGTAAATTCACCGATGGGGAGATGGCCAGAGGTCGTGATGGCACGAAAGAACTATATTGATGCATGATCATGCATCAAAAGTGCCTAGATGAGACCGGATCAGTAATGAAGTGATCAGGGGTGATGGTAATAATGCGTGATTCAATAGTCTTCCGTGTCTTATCCCCTCATCCAGTCATCCCCTCATCCAGTCATCCCCTCATCCAGTCATCCCCTGCTTTGGTGAAGCCATACTTAAGCAATGTCAGGAGGTTGATTGTTAGAATCTGACTTGGGTGCTGACCGGATTTGCTGTAGTTGAGCTTGTATTAAATTTCGTAGGTCCTCTCGAGAGACCTCTGAACCAACCGCTAAATTACCAGGTGTATCAAAGAAAACAGTACTAGTGACGGTGTCGATTGCCAACATCTGAAACAAAATGTGAGTGACTGGCACCCCGCACGCCATAAGTTGAGGATCCCAATCAGAATGAAAATTGGCAGCATCTTGAACAGTCGGAAAAGCATAAATAACATTTTTCTCCAGGTCAGGGTTAGCACGATTACTCAGTGTAGTCAACACCCAACCTTGGTCAAGATTTTGGAGAATGTAATATTCCAGATGGTTTAGTTGTTCCGCCAGAAGTTTGAGTACTGGAGCGATCGCTTCAATCGATTGAGGCGTCGTTCCATCTTGTGGGGCATTATCAATCAAATTGTTAATTTGTTCGTCTAATTCCATAGGAGCTATAGGGTGAGGAATTTGGCTGCACATAGTCTAAACCTAAATCAAATTTGTCGAGAGTACGTGTATGTTAGGGTCGTTATTGAATGAAAATCATGATGAGGGAAGTCTGCCTGGGCGTGGAAGGACTATTTGAACTGCTGTATAACGAACTCCGGCAGTCCACTCGTGCTTCTAAGCAAAACTGCCAGGACGTAGCAAGACGTATCGCTGATGAAGTTAATCGTATTTGCAATGAAAGTAATCGGATTCAAAACTCTGGGGATGTGGACAGCTGGGCTCAAAACCTCGCTAACCATCGTCTCAAGCAAGTTTGTCATTACTACAAACTGGGGTCGCTCCAAGGAAGGGTAGAACTACAGAGTACTCTTAGTGCGATTATCTACCGCTACATTACACCA
>NZ_JAAHGN010000802.1:0-3562 GCF_010672485.1 Moorena sp. SIO2C4
GAGCTGTCTCTGGCTAAAGTTGGTAAGCGACTTAACCTCAGTCGTGAACGGGTACGCCAGTTAGAACATCAAGCCTTAGCACAGCTACGGCGTCGCCATGCTAATTTCCGGGAGTACATCGCTAGCTTATTGGGATCTTCAACAATTTGGCGATATTGTAGATTCAGGCTAGGGAATGATAAACTAATTGGTAAGCACTAGGGTTTTTATTGTTTAGCCTTGCCAAATCTTGTCACATCACACTATTTTACAATTATAACTTCTTTTATAGTAACTTACTACAAGTATAAATTATCACCCACACAATAACCAATCAAGCTCCTTGCTAAAACTCAATAGGAATACAGAAAGTTTGTGCCAGAGTTAATTGGTTTTATTTACACTCACTATTCTGAAATTGTGGGTTATAACCAGAAGTGTTGATTCTTATAAATTAGACCCAAAAAACTATATTGGTGTTAACCAAAAACAATTTTTAATAATGACAGACCTAGCAAACTCATCTAATTTAGCTAATAGACCACAAGATGTAACTGTAGAAATAGAAAGAATTGAAGCAAGTTTGATTGATTTCTTGGAAGAACAGGGCTTGCCAAATCAGTCTGTACTCGTTTCAATAGATGAGCGTACAGCCGTGTTTAGGAACATCACGAGCGTACTGACAAAGATTGATAATGAGCAAAAGGCACGCTCTATATACATATCCAAGTTCATTGCAGCCGTAGCTTCTGGATTGTTTGATGCGGCGCTAAATTACTTGTGGAACGAAACAATTGTAGAGCTAAGGAACCGCGTATCCCAATACGACCTTTCATATTTTTATGACAATGTATTATCTCCTGAAAAGCGCAAAAAAATTAACAATGAAAGTCACTTAAATCAAGTATCTGATAGCGAACTGATTGAAGGTGCTAGAAAAATAGGTCTAATTTCAGATCTAGGATTCCAGCATTTGGACTATGTCCGATATATGCGAAACTGGGTCAGCGCAGCTCATCCTAACCAAAATGATATTACTGGCTTACAACTTATTGCCTGGTTAGAAACCTGTGTAAAAGAAGTTATTTCTTTACCCTTACCTAATAGTGCTGTAGAAATCAAGCGATTATTGAGCAACATCAAGAAGAATAATATTTCAGAGACAGAAGCTAAACAAATAGCATCATTTTTCTTGGAGCTTACTCCTGAACAAGCCAACAATCTAGGCTCTGGATTTTTTGGTATCTATACTCACGACGACACTACTTCACAGACACGAGATAACATACATAAACTTTTGCCTCGCTTATGGGGGAGAGTTGACGAGACAACACGTAACCAATTTGGCGTTAAATACGGTAAATTTATTGCTAATAATGACCAAATACAAGCGGATCGTTCTCGCCAATTCCTTGAGGTAGTTTCAGGCATTTATTACATACCTGATGGTCTGCGAGCGGCTGATATAGATACAGCAGTAGATAATCTACTTGATGCTCATCGCGGGTTCAACAACTTTTATAGTGAACCGCCATTTGCACGACAACTTCAAAGAATTATCGGCGATCAAGGCAGTGTGCCCACTCAAGTAAAAGAAAAGTACACTTTAGCATTAGTAGAAGTCTTTATGACCAATGGAAATGGAGTATCTGATAACGCGCTTCCCGTCTATGAAGTATTAATTAATCAGTTTGATGAATCCCAAGCACTAACGACTGTTTTGTCTTTTGAAAAGCCACAAATTTATAAGAAACTTCAACACGAGCTATGTCAAAAAAAATATCGTGAGCTTTTGGAACTTATGAAGACCAAAGTTTCTGCTGGTGCTGTGAAAGAATTAATTGATGAAATAGACAATTACGAAGGTCCACTTAATAAATTAAAGAGTCAATCTGACTTCCAGAAAAAACTTGAGGACTTAAAGAAAATAATTGGATAATGTGTGGCTTACTTTAGTCCCGTAGGTCAATCACTGTGTTATCTAGCAGTTCTTAATTCGGTGAGGTACTTTCGTACTGGGTTTTAGGGAGCTTCGGAGTTGGGAACTTCGGAGTTGGGATAAGAATGTAGGGAGTGGTAAAAAATCCTGTGTATCTCACTCGTGATCAGAATTACTATGATCTTGTTAAACTATTCTTAATCACTTTAGTTTAATTAGATTCAGTTGTCGTCAAGTCAAAAACTACCAATAAAGTTCCCCACAGAAAAAACAATAATGAGTATTTTTACTTAAAAACCTTCTGGAAATCTCTTTGCTGCTTCCGTGTTCTGTAAATACTACATTTTGAAGTGCGGAATGTGGATTAAAACTAGGTTTATTGTTACAATTCAAAGGGTTAAATCGCTGTAATTACCTTCAATAATAGGGTTTGGGGCGTAAGTGCTAAACTTGATAGAATTTGCGCGAAAGATGACCAATTCTTGAATCAACAACCATGAAACGCCGAAAATTTTTTAGTAACGCTGCGCTTGGTGCAGCCAGTACAGCTGCCTTAGCGGCCTGTAATCAAGCTAGTACAGGACCAGTTGCTCAATCCGGCAGTCAGCCTATAGTTCGATGGAAAATGGTCACCAGCTGGCCAAAATCCCTAGATACTATCTACGGAGGAGCTGATACTGTCTGTAAGCAGGTCAGTGCAATGACCAATGGGCGTTTCCAGATTACCCCCTTTGCGGCTGGTGAAATTGTACCAGGATTAGAGGTTCTCGATGCCGTCCAACAGGGAACCGTTGAGTGTGGTCATACTGCTAGTTACTACTACGTTGGCAAAAATCCAGCCCTAGCATTCGGCACTAGTGTACCCTTTGGTCTAACCGCTCCACAACAAAATGCTTGGTTGTACCACGGTGGTGGCTTGGAATTGCTCCAGGAACTCTATGCTGACTTTGGCGTGATTAATTTTCCAGCGGGTAACACCAGTGCTCAGATGGGAGGTTGGTTCAAGAAACAAATTAATTCTGTAGCTGACCTGAAGGGATTAAAAATGCGTATCCCTGGATTGGGAGGTAAAGTGATGGAGCGCTTGGGGGTGAATGTCCAAGTATTACCTGGGGGTGAAATTTTCCTTGCCCTAGACCGGGGAGCTATTGATGCTGCTGAATGGGTTGGTCCCTATGATGATGAGAAGCTGGGCTTGTACAAAGCAGCTAAGTTCTATTATTATCCAGGCTGGTGGGAACCCGGACCAACCCTAGAGGTACAGGTTAATAAAAAAGCTTGGGATAAGTTGCCCAAGGAGTATCAGGAAATCTTTAAAGATGCCGCCAGGTACGCCAATATAAATATGGCAGCTCAGTATGATGCTTTGAATGGAGGGGCATTGGAACGCTTGATTAAAGCAGGTACTAAGCTAACTCCTTACTCTCAAGACATTTTGCAGGCGGCTGAGAAAGCATCATTCGATTTATTTGAAGAAGATGCTAGCAAAGATGCCAAGTTTAAGAAAGTTTATGAACAGTGGAAGGGGTTTCGCAATCAAGTTTACAAGTGGCATGGCACAAATGAATTGAGTTTTGCTAATTTCGCCTTTTCTCGGACCTAGAGCACTATCGCCATCGTAAATTATCTTTTAACTGCTAATCT
>NZ_JAAHGN010000803.1:0-3556 GCF_010672485.1 Moorena sp. SIO2C4
TAGTATTCTCAGTGACATTAACACCTTTAACTATGCCCTTAACCAAAGTGCCACCAATATTTTTGGTCTTACCTTTCAGGGTTTAATAGACACTGATGGGATAACCGGGGACATAATCCCGGGTTTAGCGGAATCCTGGCAGATTTCCGACGATAAACTTAAAATCCTATTTACCTTGAGGGAGGGGCTAAAGTGGTCCGATGGTGAGCCTTTAACCACTGATGATGTCGTCTTTACCTACAATGACATCTACCTCAACCCAGAAATTCCCACTGATTCTAGAGATATCCTCCGGGTTGGCAAGAGTCGAGCTTTACCAACGGTCAAGAAGATCGATCAGCGTCGGGTGGAATTTGCTGTCCCTGAACCTTTTGCGCCCTTTCTCCGCAGTACTGGCTTACCGGTCTTACCCGCTCATGTCCTGCAAGAATCCGTGAAAACCAAAGATTCAGAGGGTAATCCTAAGTTTCTGACCATGTGGGGGGTAGATACAGATCCAGAGGATATTATTGTCAACGGCCCTTACAAACTCAAACTCTACCGCACCAGTCAGCGGGTGGTTTATGACCGTAATCCCTACTACTGGAAAAAAGATGAACAGGGAAACCAGCAACCTTATATTGAGCGGGCGATCTGGGAAATTGTAGAATCAACGGATTCATCCTTTATTCAGTTTCGCTCCGGCGGATTAGATGCTCTCGGTGTATCCCCTGAATACTATTCCCTGCTGAAGCAGGAGGAAAAAAAGGGTAACTTTACCATCCACATCGCTGGTCCTACCCTCAGTTCCAGTTTTATCTCCTTCAATCTCAACACCGGTAGCCGGGATGGAGAGCCTTTAGTAGATCCAATTAAGTCCCGTTGGTTTAATACTCTCGAATTTAGACAAGCCGTTGCCTATGGCATAGACCGGCAAACCATGCTGAATAATTTATATCGGGGGTTAGGTGCGCCGCAATATTCTAATTTACCTGTGCAAAGCCCCTATTATCTGTCACCAGAAAAGGGGTTACCAGTGTATGACTATAATCCCGACAAAGCCAAGAAATTACTCTTAACAGCGGGCTTTAACTACAATGACGAAGGCGAATTGCTCGATAGCCAAGGTAATCGAGTCCGTTTCACCTTAATGACTAATGCTGGTAATAAGCTGCGAGAAGCCATGGGAGCACAGATTAAGCAAGACCTCAGTAAAATTGGCATTCAAGTCGATTTTACTCCCATTGCCTTCAATACCCTAGTAGACAAACTCGGCAATAGCTTAGATTGGGAATGCCATCTCCTTGGTTTTAGTGGCGGTGGCTTTGAACCCAATAATAGTTCTAATGTCTGGTCTGTAGATGGGGGATTGCACAGCTTTAATCAAAAAACCTTCCCTGGTCAATCCCCCATTCAAGGTCGGAAAATAGCCGATTGGGAGCAAAAAATAAGTGACCTTTATATCCAAGGCGCTCAAGAATTAGATGAAAAAAATCGCAAAAAAATTTATCA
The DNA here is from genome assembly GCF_010672485.1 of Moorena sp. SIO2C4. Classification (NCBI taxonomy): domain Bacteria; kingdom Bacillati; phylum Cyanobacteriota; class Cyanophyceae; order Coleofasciculales; family Coleofasciculaceae; genus Moorena; species Moorena sp. SIO2C4. The sequence goes on from NZ_JAAHGN010000803.1 coordinate 1,492, forward strand.
AGAAGCCCAACGGATTAATTTAGAACACTTGCCTTATATTTATCTGATTAATCCTCTCTCCATGACCGCAGTTCGTAATTCCATAGAAGGAATTGAATATTCCGCTCTAGGAGGCGCATTCTGGAATATTGATGAACTGAAAATTTCAGAATGATAACATTGGGAATAGGGAGCAGGGAGCAGGGAGCAGGGAATAGGGAACAGGGAATAGGGAAAAGGGAACAGTAGGAAAGAATTAGGAGGAGTTTTTGATGTTATGATCAATCAGCATTGGGTTTCATGATCTATTTAGAAATACTATATAGCGTTTCTTGCATGTGTAAGGTACACTTATCAACCTCAAAGTCCCCCTTTTTAAGGGGGATTTAGGGGGATCCCTTGGGTACATCTCATTTTTGGTGTTTGACCCCGTGGTGCGTTACGGGGCGACTGGCTACGAAGTTGAATATGATGGCAATCCCCCCCTAACGCACCCTACGCACTTATCAACTATAAATCGTAGCTCAACCGGAAACATTAAATATTAAACCGGATAACCTTAAACCTAATAACCTTAAACCTAATAACCTTCAACCTTAAACTAAATAACCAGATAACCTTAAACCTTCAACCTAATAACCTGATAACCTTAAAATGACTCAACCCGAAGCATTAAAATCTCTACTGGAAGCAGTTGCGGCTGGTGACCTTAGCCCAACTGTTGCTCTAGATAAACTGAAGGATTTTACCTACGAAGAAGTGGGTGATTTTGCCAAAATTGACCACCACCGCACCTTAAGAACTGGATTTCCTGAGGTAATTTGGGGAGAGGGAAAAACCCCTGACCAAATTGCTCAGATTATGGCAGTAATGCGCCAGCAGAATCCAGTAGTAATGGCCACACGGATTACACCAGAGGTGGCAACGGAGCTAGAGTCAAAAGTCCCAGAATTACAGTATTATTCCACAGCTCGGATTTGTGCGATCGCACCATCTCAGCTCGAACCTAAGTATGCCGGTATCATTAGTCTAATTTCTGCGGGCACATCCGATTTACCAGTAGCTCAGGAAGCCGCAGTAACTGCTGAATTATGTGGGTTTCAGGTCAAGCGCCTTTGGGATGTGGGGGTAGCTGGTATCCACCGCTTGCTGAATAATCGACAGGTGATTGCCGAGGCCGATGTCTTAATTGTCGTAGCTGGGATGGAAGGAGCATTACCCAGTGTGGTAGCTGGCATGGCCGATTGTCCAGTTATTGCCGTTCCTACTAGTGTCGGCTATGGAGCCAGTTTTGGTGGTATGGCACCCCTGTTAACCATGTTGAATTCTTGCGCACCAGGCATAGGAGTAGTAAATATTGATAATGGCTTTGGTGCTGCTGTCTTAGCTGGAAAAATTCTTAGGAGGTGTAACTATTAGCCAGATATATTACTAAGCCTTAGCAAACCTTACTAAAGTTAAGTATACTAGATTTAGTAAGGTTCACGGTCAATGAAAAAATATGTCACTCCAAAAGAGGCAGCCGAGCACCTCGGAGTCTCGATCTCAACTCTTAGGCGGTGGGACAAAGAGGGGAGACTCGACAGTATCAGGACAAAAGGGAATCAAAGGCGGTTCTGTGTCGAAGGAGAAACTCCGCAGATTAAGCCCATTGTCTGCTATGCAAGAGTCTCTACCTACTCCCAACGGGACGACCTTGATCGACAAGCTGAATTTCTACGGTCAAAATACCCAAACGCTGAAATTGTTTCAGAAGTTGGATCAGGACTCAATTTTAAGCGGAAAAAGTTCCTCAAAATATTGGAACGAATTTACAGCTGTGATCTCTCAGCATTTGTCGTTGCCTACCCAGACAGAGCCGTCAGATTTGGATTCCCATTACTTGAATGGTTATGCAAAAAAGCTGGAGTCAAGCTCGTGGTTCTCAATGAACGCAAATTGTCCCCAGAACAAAAGTTGGTCGAAGATATCCTGTCCATCCTCCACTGTTTCTCTGCTAGGCTTTACGGACTCCGAAAATATCAAAAGCAAGTCACGCAAGCGGTACAAGATAAAACCCCGGAACCAGACGATGAAGTTGACACCA
>NZ_JAAHGN010000804.1:0-3551 GCF_010672485.1 Moorena sp. SIO2C4
CCAGAAAGCTAGGCATAGACCTATCCAGACTGAGTAGACGGTGTTTGACTACCGTAGCGAAGATTAGACTTTGGACGTTACCTAAGTTTATCTTGTCAGCAGAATCCCCCGCGTCTTTAGACCGGGGAGTGTCAAAAAGCCTCCTCTACTGCTAGAGTTTCTAAGTCTTGTTCCCTTGGCAGTAAGCTTATGGCTGGTGAACTGCAAAAGTCTAGCGCTAGCGCAAAATGAGGTGGCAAATCCGCCACTGACAGCGATGTCGGGTATCGCGATATCAGGGATCTATGACTATACCCCAGTTCATAGTCAGTGTGGGACAGGCTAGAAGCTTGTGGCACACAGGGTCGAAGCCTGTGCCAGACTTTCTTGGTGAAATGGTTTTAGCATAGGATGTATCTCCTGTTAATGGAGGAGCCAGAAGCCAGCGTTTGCCATGGAAACTTTGCGCTGGCTTCTTTCTATCTCCTTATCTCCTTACTTTCATAATAACACAAAACATTTAAATACTGTAAAAACGTTAAAAAACTTAAAAAACTAATTTGGGAGGAACGTCAATTGCTTTGCGACCATTCAAAATTATCAATTCAAAATTAAAAAATACCCCCGAAATGAATTCAGAGGCTTGTATTTGTTGTCAACAATTCAAAATTATAAGGCTAGTAATTTTGTAAGCCGTCAGCCGTCAGCCGTCAGCCGTCAGCTAAAAGCTCACGCTACTTGAGGTGCTTACAATAAACCTAGAACGAGATAATTTAATAATTCCAGATTAATGAGAATTGAAAGTATGGGGAAAATTCCATGACTCCTGGCACAGACTTCGAGGCTGATAGCACCTCAAGTAGCGTGCGCGTAGGGCATTAGCTGATAGCTTATGTAATTTTGAATTTTTAATTTGGCATTTTGAATTTAAAAAAAATAACCTTTCCCTTAATTAACAGACCATGGATCACTAATCTCAGAATTAATAGACCATGGATCATTAATCTCAGGTATTTCCATAGCTTGTCGTCTGTGTTGCTGCTGTTGAATCCGATCGAGAGTACCAGTGGGAATAGAAGCAATCAGCTGACGAGTATAATCCTGTTTCGGTTCTCGATAAATACTGTCAGCGGGACCAATTTCTTCAATTTTGCCCTGGTTCATTACCATAATGCGATCGCTCATGAATTTAACTACACTCAAGTCATGGGAAATGAATATATAGGTTAAGCCGAAATCCTCCTGCAATTGTTTCAGCAAATTCAGGACTTGTGCCTGTACGGAAACATCTAGAGCAGAAACGGATTCATCACAAATGATAAACTTAGGATTAAGAGCGAGTGCCCTAGCAATACAGACCCGCTGGCGCTGACCTCCAGAAAATTCGTGAGGATAGCGATTCATCCAGTCAGGATTTAAATCCACTCGCTCCAACAACTCAGCCACGCGATCGCGTTTTTCCTTACTATTACCCCCAACATCATGAATCAATAGGGGTTCCATCACTGCTTCCCCAATCTTTAGTCGTGGGTCGAGGGAACTAAAGGGATTCTGAAACACAATTTGCATTTCACGGCGTAATTGCCGCAAACCCATACCCTTGATGGTGGTAATCTCTTTACCATCAAAGTTTACTTCTCCACTCATTGGTTCAATCAAGCGCAGCAATGTTCGTGCCAGGGTAGATTTGCCACAACCGGATTCTCCTACTAAGCCCAAGGTTTCACTGGGATAAACATCAAAAGATACTCCATTGACTGCCATCAGATAGCGTTTCGTCCCGCCAAATACGCCTCGAATGGGAAAGCCTACCTGTAAGTTACGCACCGAAACTAATGGTTGTGTGGTTGTTTGGTTGAAGGTTGTTCGCGTAGCGTGGCCTTTTGGCCAAGGTTGGGAGGTTGAAGGTTGGGAGGTTGAAGGTTGGGAGGTTGAAGGTTGGGAGGTTGAAGGTTGGGAGGTTGAAGGTTGTTCGCCTTTAGCGTTCCCGTAGGGTAGGTTATCTGACGAAGTTTGAAGCTGGAACCGGTCAACATTCAACCCTTTTGATTTTTCTCGGATTACCTCTTCCCCACTAGCAGTAGTTACCACCTCCATGAAGTCAGAAACAGTTGGTAGGTATGTTACAGTTTTATCCAGAGTTGGGCGACAGGCTAATAATCCCTTGGTGTAGGGATGGTTTGGCTCAGAGAAAATTTTCCAGACATCACCCCTTTCCACAATTTTGCCTTGGTACATCACCGCTACGCTGTCAGCAATTTCCGCAATTACCCCTAAGTCGTGGGTAATAAAAATCATGGACATCCCTCGGGTATCCCGTAACTCCCTCAGCAAATCCAGAATAGTTGCCTGTACGGTAACATCAAGAGCAGTAGTGGGTTCATCAGCAATCAACACATCAGGGTTACAAGAAATTGCGATCGCAATCATGACCCGCTGCAATTGACCACCAGACAGTTCATGGGGATAACGCTTTAATATTTCCCGTTTTTGCTGGTTAATGTGGCGATTAATTAGCCGTTCCCCTGGTATTGCTTGACCAGGGTTCTCCCGACGGAATTCCTCTAGAAAAGTCTCCCTCAATTGTTGATCGCTAGGGAGTAGCTTCACCTCTTGAAGACGAGCCATGGCTTGACGCCTTGCTTCTTTTAGGGAAACATCCTGGTGTTGCAGAATTGCTTCCGTCAGTTGAAACCCACAGGTATAAACTGGGTTAAGGGAAGTCATGGGTTCTTGGAAAATCATTGAGATTTGACCACCCCGGTAGGACTGTTTTTGATCAGGACTCAGCCCTAGCAAATCCACTTCTTTTTCCCGAGCTGAGGGTCGGAAATAAATCTCGCCATTGGTAACCTTACCAGGATAGGGTACCAAACCCATTATGGCCAAAGACGTGACTGATTTCCCAGAGCCTGACTCCCCCACAATCCCTAGGGTTTGTCCTCGACGCAGTTGAAAGTCTATGCTGTCAACGGCTGTGACCTGTTTTACATCGGTTTGGAATTGGACTTTCAGATTACGGACGTCAAGAACATTGTCAGTCATGGCATTCAAGAGGATTAAGTTAAGAGAGTTAACTTAAATCATACAAAAACTCTAGGGTTTACTCCCTAGGTCAGCTGTCAGCTCTCAGCGGTCAGCCGTCAGCTGTGAGCTATCAGCTATCAGCTATCAGCTATCAGCTATCAGCTATCAGCTCTCAGCTATCAGCTCTCAGCTCTCAGCTCTCAGCTCTCAGCTATCAGCTCTCAGCTCTCAGCTATCAGCTATCAGCTCTCAGCTCTCAGCTATCAGCTGTTTTCTATCTTCAATCAGATCGATCTGGCTGCTACCTGGGAAGTAAGCTATCAGCTATCAGCTAAGCTGTTGCGCATTTAAACTGTGATAACAGCATTGCCTTTGTTTTTTATTTTTCGTACCCATTTTATAATTAACCCTCCTTCATTTAAAAGATGATTTAACAAACATTCTAATTCTTCAATTGATTTGAAAACTCGATTGGCAATATATTCTTTTGCTGAATGCCAAACCAATTCAATTAAGTTATAATCAGGACTATACTCGGGAAGATA
>NZ_JAAHGN010000805.1:0-3548 GCF_010672485.1 Moorena sp. SIO2C4
TGCTATCCCTTCATGCAGCTCTACTCCCCATTCTTGGGCAGCCAGTCCCAGGGCTTTACTGAGTGCTTGGGGAACCACCTGAGCATCTTCTGGGTACCACCAACCACCAACCACTTCTGAGCTTAAACCGGATTGATAGCAATGAATTGTATCTTTGTCTAACCAGTCAGCAACTCCGGTTTGGTTGCTGAGCTGGTGTTGCTGATTTCCTGCTGCCCCTTCATAGACCGGTGCTAAAAAGCCACAGGGCCAATAGCCCGTTGCCACACCAGTCATCTGTTCCAGTTTGGTACACCATTGAGGATACAGTGAGTGGGACCACAAGCCTAAATCTAGCATCGGACCAATGGGGAGCGCTTCTGAGAATGGTGCTAACATTCCCGCTGCAGCTAGGGTGGCACCTTCTTGGAAATTGCGGGTGACAACAGTTACTGTTGCCCCACGCTGTTTCAGTTCTACAGCGATCGCTAAACCGATAATGCCACCGCCAATAATCAGAATGTCACTTGCTGCTTTCATAGGTTAAGGAGAGTGGAGACTAGGGATTGGGGAAAGTATCAAGGATGAACTATCAAGGATGAACTATTAAGTATGAAGTATCAAGGATGAACTATTAAGTATGAAGTGGGAAGTGGGAAGTGTAACTCGTAGGTTGTGGATAACGTTTTTAGTCAACCTTAAGTCCGATCAACCCATTTCCTCCTTCAACCTTTATTTTTTATCCTTTTTACTTCAAGCTTTATTCTTCAACCTTTATTTTTCATCCTTTCTGCTTTTGACCCATCCCCTAATCCCCAATCTCTAATCTCTTCCCCAACCTTTTAAACAACTACAGGTAGTGCCCTTTACCATAGGGCTGGTATGGGGTCATTATCTTCGTATACTACTGTACCAGAACTTCCTGTAGTTGCTGAGCTTGCTGTAGTCGCTGGAGCACTAGACTCACTGATGACGGTAGTTCCTTGAGCAACAGTATCCTCCTCTGGCTGTGCAAAGGGATCAGTTGTAGTCGGCTGTGCTTGTGCGATCGGTTGCTCTGGTTGAATACTCGGTGTTTCAGCTTCTGTAGTTGATGGGTCTTCTAACAGTGCTGTATCCGTTGGTTCTGCCTCCTCCTGGTTCCTACCCAGATTAAAGAAGGGAATGTTAAAGCGAGAAGCCTTTTCTTCCTCAGCTTCAGGAATTGGTTCTACTTGATTTGCACTCTGGGGAGCCTCTTCGATTTGGCGACCCTTACAAGCACTAACTGCTCCTAGGAGAGCAACCAGGACTAATAATTTGGTAGTTAACCTCATATATTTGTTCATACTCTGATTCGATATCAAGAATTGTGTTTCCATGACTTAATACCTGTGTGTCGAAGTAGGGAATTTACAGATGTGTCCCTTTTCGGTGAACACACCCGCCCATAATATACCAGTTGAGTTCTCCGGAGGTCACTAGAAAAGAAAATTGTTCATTTTCTTGATGCAAAGGGCGAGTAGGGGTTTCCCCCTTTGGCCGACTGCATCGGTTTGACCCTATCCCCTGCACCCATCTAGCGCACCGGTATGATTTTTACCCAAGGCGCGGAAATCGTCTTGTGAATTACCAGACTCCAAGCTGACGCTACGGTACTGGCTTGTCACTTGACCGGGGATTGCCTAAGTTGAGTTTTGCGACTAAGCTGAGGTTTTACATCCCCGACCTGTTGCAACAGTCCCACGCCCATCAGACCGATAGCATTTCGATTACGTGAACGTGGGATAGGTCAACAGGTTTTTTTTGACTTGGTTATTGTCAATCTAATTTACTGTCAACATAAGCATTCAGCCGTCAGCTGTCAGCCGTCACGTTATTTTATTCAAAAGCACCAATCAGTAGGTTGGCCTTTGGCTGATAGCTGATAGCTGATAGCTGATAGCTGATAGCTGATAGCTGATAGATTAACTTTCAACATTATCATGTTTCTAGTAAATTTTTGATCATTTTGTTGATCAATTTGGATTTTTTCCCGGGATTGACCAGATCAAAATTACTTGGAGGATGTCCAGGTATCCCGAGACCAAAATTGCCTATGATGGCACGAGACTTATGGCATCCCCCAACTCTCAACCATTAGTTAACCATTAGTTAACCATTGCTAAATGTGCCTTAGCTTACATTCTGTTAGCACTGATGGGGAGATCGGGTAACAGAGGATGATTCAAAAGCTAACTGTGTCAGTGCGATCGCTAACTGCTTCTGCTAATACACAGTTAACTGTTTTAGTCAACTGTTCTAGTTAACTGTTTTAGTTAACTTATCTACTTTTATAGGGTTGCTTAGTGACGGGTAACAGTCAACAGTCAACAGTCAACAGTTAACCATAAATCCTCAATTTAACTATGTCTTAACTTATGCCTTAACTTATGCTTTAAGCTAGGCTAGTTAAGTCTGCTATTCACTCATTATCCCTATTCTGACTAAACTACAGGTTAGCACTACTATGCTTTGGTTAATATTCGCTAGTCTAACAGCTCTTTTTGCCTCTGGCAAGGATTTGACGAGTAAGCGAGGGCTCAAAAATGTTGATGCTTACATTATTTCTTGGGCAGTATTATTTTTTTCTTTACCTGTTTTACTGCCCCTCCTTTTTGTGATTGAAATTCCGGAATTAGGCCGAAATTTTGGCTTAGCATTAATGGTCGGAGGGTCTCTGAATGTGGTAGCCATGAGCTTGTATATCCAAGCCTTGAGTCGGTCTGACTTATCCATTACCGTTCCCTTTATGACCTTCACCCCGTTATTTTTATTAGTGACATCCCCAATCATTGTTGGAGAATATCCCACCCCCTTAGATATGGTAGGGATTATCATGATTGTGGTTGGGTCTTATAGCTTGAATTTGAAAGAGAAAAGAAACGGTTACCTCGCCCCTTTTAAAGGGCTACTCAAGCAACGAGGCCCTCAGCTAATGTTAACCGTAGCTTTAATTTTTAGTATTACCTCAAACGTTGATAAGGTGGGGGTACAAAATTCATCTCCAATATTTTGGGCAATTGCGATGCATACCTTTATTGCCACAGGTATGGGAGTGATAATGCTGTATAAATCAAGAAGTAAATTAAACCAAATTCCAAAATATTTACTATCTATAGTTCCTATTGGTTTCTTTCAGGCCGGAGTAATTTTGTGCCAAATGACAGCTCTGGAAATGACCTTTGTTAGCCACGTGATCGCTGTTAAACGCATGAGTGTTTTAATTAGTGTAATCTTAGGATGTCTAATTTTTAAAGAACCGGGAATTCAGGAAAGAGCAGTTGGCGCAGCAATTATGGTATTGGGAGTTTTACTGATTACTCTATCGGGACATTAGGATTGGGTTTTAGGGAACAGGGAGCAGGGAATAGGCAAAAGATGTAGGGTGGGCAGTGCTTAGCAAAGGGATTGTCAGCTTTTCAATTGGTATGATGCACTGCCCACCAGACCAGCAAAAGATGTAGGGTGGGTAGTGCTTATTAAGGCAAAAGTAATAGATGTAGGGTGGGCAGTGCTTAGCAAACCAATTGTCAGCGTTTAAATTGGTA
>NZ_JAAHGN010000806.1:0-3540 GCF_010672485.1 Moorena sp. SIO2C4
CGCTTTCCGTTGGCGAATTAAATTCGCCACGGGTCGCACCGCTCCCGACTCCCTAAAACCTTTTGCTGTTGACGGTCAACAGTCAACAGTCAACAGTCAACAGTCAACCGGTTATCATTATTTTTGCGTCACTCGCCAGTTGAGTTTTAGATTAATCCAGAAATTCCAGAAAGTAACGGCTGCGATCGCAATACCATTTGCAATCAGATAGTTAATTCCCAGGAGATTAAACAACAGATTCAACAACAGCACATTTAGGCACAAACCGATCAAACAGACCAGGTTAAACTTCAAAAACCGTTTCAAGCGCTTACCCCATCCCCACTGCTGACTCGCTATATCCCTAAATGTCCAGGCATCGTTCCAAATAAAGTTATTCATAATGGCCGCTTCAGCAGCAATAATTTTACTGCGGGTGAGTCCCCAACCCAAACTAGCAGGGTCATGGAGTAAGTAAAGCACAGTCATATCCACAAATACCCCACTGAATCCCACTAAGCCAAAACGAATAAACCGCTTTAAGGGGAAGGGAATGCCTTTTCTAAGTTTACCAATGGTTCCGAGAGAAAACCTTAACCGGAGTAAGTGTCTAATATAGTCTACATACTGTTTCCAGGTAACTTTGCTCTCTCCTGAGAGTCTCTCTTGAAATACATAGCCAACTTCTGCAATTCGGCCAATTTTTCCCCTAGCCAGCACTTCAATTAGAATCTTGTACCCCAGAGGATTGAGGTCTTTTTCCTGAATGGCACTACGGCGTACCATAAAAAAACCGCTCATTGGGTCAGAAACACGACCGATAACTTCTGGTAAAATCGATAATCCTAAAAGTTGAGCACCTCTGGATAAGAAACGCCTCACTACACTCCAATCACTAACACCACCATCGTCTACATGACGACTGGCAATAGCGATATCGGCTCCATCCTCCATTGCTACCAAAAGTTTTACTAATATCTCTGGTGGATGCTGTAAATCCCCATCAATTACCCCCAAAATTTTTCCAGTACCTACCTTCCAGCCGTGAATAACTGCTGTAGATAACCCCCGTTCATGCTGACGGCGAATTACCTGTAACTGTGGATAGTCCGACATCAGAGCCTGGGCGATTTCCCAGGTACGATCAGGACTATCGTCATCTACTACAATTAGTTCGTATTGGTTTGGTATAGCTTCATCGAGCAAATTGCTCAGGATTCTAATTAGCTCCCCGATGTTTCTACTCTCGTTATAGGTGGGAATCACCAAGGATAAGGAAGAATCACTAAGGTGAGATTCTTCTGGTGTTATGTAGTCATTACTGGTATCCAAAGACATACTCTCTTGGTTGATGGAATTTTTTTTAGGTTAATGGTGCTAGATGTTAGATGTTAGGTTTTGGGTTAATGGTGTTAGTACTTAATGTCTAGCGCGCCTAATACCTAGTGCTATCAAGCCTATGGCATTAGTCATTAGTTTAGTTATTAGTCACTAGTTATCAGTCATTAGTCAAAATACGTAAGCATTCAGCTATCAGCTATCAGCTATCAGTGCTATCAGACCAATTAAAGTAGGGTGGGCAAAGTAGTATAATCTAGAATACTCAAAAGAAGCAAACTGTTTTTGCCCACCCTACAAGCTGCTATCAGCGTGTCGCGGATCAGACCAATTAAAGTAGGGTGGGCAAAGTAGTATAATCTAGAATACTCAAAAGAAGCAAACTGTTTTTGCCCACCCTACAAGCTGCTATCAGCGTGTCGCGGATCAGACCAATTAAAGTAGGTTGGGCAAAGTAGTATAATCTAGAATACTCAAAAGAAGCAAACTGTTTTTGCCCACCCTACAAGCTATCAGCCAAAGTCTGACGGCTGACCGCTGACGGCTGAATGCTTACCAAAATACTAATGAGTAATGAGCAACGACTCCCCAATCAGGCTTGAGCGTAATGGTTTAGTAGTTGCTCTATGTTAGTTGCTCTATGTTGCTCTATTTAGTTGATCTATTTATAATCCTACAGTAGAATTATACTAATTTATTCAGGGTGTCAAGTAGTCAACCTCAAACCTGTCTATCAATCCTGGTCGTGCCCTGAATTTGAGGGTTCAATCCCATCTAATCACGGGGAAACTTCCCATAACTTTATGTAACTGACGTTATGTAAATATTTCGTGATGTGTTTAGGGGCTCAAACTCTCTACTTAACCAAAGGCTAGGGGAATTAGGCGGGGATTATGTAAAGATTATGTAAAGTTTTAAGCTAATCAAATTATTTGCTTATTATTAAGGATTAAGCTTATGAAGCTAAGTGTTGTAATACCCTGTTTTAACGAAGTCAACACAATTGCCAATGTTATTGAAGCTGTCAAAGCATCTCCGGTTAAAGAGTGCGAAATTATTGTTGTCGATGACTACTCAACGGATGGCACTAGAGAGATTTTAGAGTCATCACTAGAATCCCAGATTGACCATGTTGTCTATCATCACAAGAATCGGGGCAAAGGAGCTGCCTTACGGACTGGGTTTGGCTTGGCTACTGGAGATATCGTAATCGTTCAAGACGCTGATTTAGAGTACGATCCCCAGGAATATCCCTTGTTAATGCAGCCGATTATTGATGGCAAAGCGGATGTGGTTTATGGCTCCCGTTTCGCTGGCGGTGGTCCCCATCGGGTAGTGTACTACTGGCATATGGTGGGCAATAAATTTTTAACCATGCTCTCCAATATGTTTACCAATATTAACCTTACCGATATGGAAACCTGCTATAAGGCATTCCGGCGTGAACTTATCCAATCTATCAAAATCGAAGAATCTCGGTTTGGCTTTGAACCGGAAATTACTGCTAAGGTTGCCAAAAAGAAATGCCGCATCTATGAAGTAGGAATATCTTACTATGGTCGCACTTACGAAGAAGGGAAAAAAATTGGCTGGAGGGATGGGTTTAGGGCAATATTCTGTATCTTAAAATACAATCTTTTTCGTTAGTCATAATCTGATGGTGGGCAGTCATAATCCGATGGTGGGCAGTGCCGAGCAACCCTATTACAAACTTCGGAATCTGTCTGATACACTGCCCACCCTACATGAACTTTTGGTTAATCACTTACTCCCTACTCCCTATTCCCTATTCCCTATTCCCTATTCCCTATTCCCTTTGCTATAATAACTAACTATGTTGGCTTTGCTCCCTCTGATTACCTTCACTGTTTTATTTCTCTTCATCTATCGTTACAATTATTGCTGGCGTAGTTCCCTATTGTGGACAGCTATTACCTGGGGAGTCTTATTAACCTTTATCACTGAAGTTTTAAGTTTATTTAAGTTAATTACTTGGGGTTGGTTAGCGGGAATCTGGGGTTTACTGAGTCTGACGTTGATTTTTGCCTACTTTCGGACTGTTAAACCAGAACGAGTCACCCGCACCGAGGATTCACAACATGGGATTGGGCAAAATGGGATTGGGCAAAGCTCACCCTCCACGAATGGGCAAAATCCAAACAATGGGAATGCCCAAATCTCTGGTTTTTTACTGGTATTACTTGGAGGTATAGGATTTCTGGA
>NZ_JAAHGN010000807.1:0-3540 GCF_010672485.1 Moorena sp. SIO2C4
TGGGTAACCCCAAGAAGTACAGGGATAAGCCCACGAAAAACCCACCAATGGTAGTGGCAATCCACACATAATTCCAAGAGGGTATCCAACTGGGGAAATAGGGTTCTAGAAATTCGGGCAACCAATGCCAAACAAAATGCAAACACTGTTCTAGGACAAAATAGTAACTAGTTGCTACTAATCCGCCAGCAATGCCAATCCCTGTAGCGCAGAGGATTAGCTTTATATAAGCTAGCTTGACGGGTTGATTGTAGCTATCTGATTTTTCCGTCTGATTAGTCCTTTGATTTACCGATGATACTTGAGCCGTCTCTGATGTCATTGTTGTCATGACCCAGTTGTCTTTTACGAGAATTGGTTATTTTTTCATCATGGACAACAATAACTTAAATAGATAGAGTTACTATGTATCGGGTGCATGAAATTCAATTGCTTTTTACATAAAAAAATCTTTAATGTATATTTTGCATGAATTTAAAATGTTTTTTGCATAAAGTAGTTTTCATAACGTTTAAAACTGACTTATCATTAACAATAGAAACCCTTGGTGAATAGGGGGTGATCGGTTAGGGGAATTTTGCCCTCGTCTAGTCTGATGGTTCAATACCTAACATTGATTGAGGTAAGCCTGACAAGAGTTTGCCTGAGTCGGGGGTGTTGCTACAGACTACAACAAACCCTCCGAGTGCAACTCCTCTAATTGGTAAGCCAGATGCAGCAGCTAGTCCACAACTGCTCGCTTCAAATCATTGGTCTAGCTGCAAAGCACTGGCTTAAGGTTTTAGCTGTAAGCATTCAGCTAATGCGCTACGCGAACAGTTTTTGAAGAAAAGAGGCAAGGATTCGTTTAATGTGAGTTACTTCTACTGATGGGATTTTCCCCAGACTTTCAATTGGGTGCATCTCATATTTGTAAAAAAGACGGGAAGTGTGGGGCCCGGGCGCGGGGAGTGTGGGAAGTATGGAGATTTTATTAGAATTTTTGCCTAATTGCATGCATTGAGATGCACCCCTTTCAATTCTCATTAATCTCGAATTAAATTCGACCGTTCGAGGTTTATTTTAAGCTGACAGCTGACAGCTGACGGCTGTCAGCTTACGTTTAGCATGAATATTTTTCATGTGCTTCTTCACTGTGCTGAGGGTAATGAATAGCTTAGCGGCAATGTCTTTATAGGAGTAATTGACTCGACGCAGTAACCAGACTTCTGCTTCACGAGGAGTTAAACCATAGTGGTAAACTTCTGCAAGCACTAGATTTTGAATGGATTGATGTTGGTCTTCAAGAGTGACTAAAATAAAAGGCTCTTTGGATAACTCTAATTTGAGCCATCGAACTCGTATCCGAACAGGAGTTGACTGACTCGTAGTAAGATAAGAATCTATAATAACTGCCTGAGAATGATAGGACTTAAAACTGTACTTCAAAGCTTGGCAGACACGCCAGATTTGTTTAGGCACCAAATTAGATTTTTTACTGTCTGGTGTGAGTTTATCCAACAGAAGACGAGCCGATTCATTGGCATGAAGTATCTTTCCTTTTGTACTCAGAATCAAAATGCCATCAATAAATCCTTCCAGTATCCCTTGTAATAAAACCTGATCTAACTGTTGTGCTTGAGTATTGGCTCTTTCTAAAGAGTTAGTGATAGTATTCATCTTGTAGACCTATTCTAAAAGAAGTTGGATAGTCTGTGGCGAGGGGATTTCCCACTGATCAGTTTGGGGGAGCTAGGTTATTTACGGCAAAGTGTAGTTAGTTGCTAGTTTTAAGGGTTTTAATACTTATCAGGATTAAGCCTTACCGTTTATGCCGGATGTCGCAATTTTGTAACAAAACTTAACTAAATGGCGCAGGTGAAGCCTATCCCCTGAAGGGGTTTGCACAACATCGGGATAATTGATGAAGATGGCGATGGGGAAGATGGGAAAGATGGGGAAGATAGCAAAGAATCTCCCCAAAGTCGGACTGACTTCTATTACGTTTCAATACCTGAAAATTGCTATAGTGTTAAAGGGAGTAGGGAGTAGGGAGTAGGGAGTAGGGAGCGGTGCGACCCGTGGCGAATTTAATTCGACGACTGTAAGCGCACCGTAGGGAATATGGCATCAAAAATTATCACAATTCCTACAGGGATCCCTAGAGTTCAAAAATTTACTTTTAGTAAAACCCAATGGACACAATTCAATTAGACTTGAATCCAATGATGACATTAAGTGAAACTAGCAACCGTAAGATAGAACTGCGATCAGTATTCAAGCAGACATAATCTAATGACAGACCAGGTTTTAATCCTAGGAGGCAAAGGACGCATCGGGAACAGTGTAGCGCAAGACTTACTTGCCCATACTCAGGCGAAAATTACGATTACCGGACGTCAGGGTAAACTTGACCTAGGTCTGCCACAACAGTTACAGCCCCCCGTGCAGTTTATCCCTCTAGACTTAGCTGATCAGGAGGGGTTAAGAAATGCGATCGCATCTCACAACCTAGTCATCCATTGTGCTGGTCCGTTTCTCTACCGAGACGCTACTGTCCTAAACACTTGCATCGAACAAGGAGTTAACTATCTCGATGTCAGTGACAACCGTGCTTTTACCCGTAAAGCCTTAGCCTTCCGTGAACAAGCTACTGCTGCTGGTGTCACCGCTATTGTCAATTCTGGCATTTTTCCTGGTATCTCCAATAGCATGGTGCGTCACGATGTAGAACAGTTAGATGTTGCAGAACGGATTCACCTCAGCTATGTAGTTGCCGGTTCTGGTGGTGCTGGAGTGACGGTGATGCGTACTACTTTCCTAGGATTGCAAGAACCGTTTGAAGCTTGGATTGATAATCAGTGGCAAACCGTGAAACCTTATAGCGTAAGGGAAACCATCCAATTCCCTGCTCCCTATGGTAAAGCTGGTGTCTACTGGTTTGATATGCCAGAAGCCTTGACCTTAGTGGACTCATTCCCTGTTAACACCGTCATCACTAAATTTGGCTCAGTTCCCGATTTTTATAATCATCTGACCTGGATAGCCGCCCATATCTTCCCCTCATCTTGGCTGAAAAATCCCGCTGGAATCGAGTTTTTGTCCCATGTCAGCCACATCATGACCGATGTAAGCGATCGCATTAGTGGCGTTGGTGTTGCCATTCGCTCAGAGGTTACTGGTTACAAAGATGGTAAATCAGCCCGTGCTGGCTCAACCTTAGTCCATCAGAATACTGCTGTCGCTGCTGGGGTCGGTACTGGTAGTATTGCTGAACTGATGCTTACTGGTCAACTCAATAAACCGGGAGTTTGGCCGGTGGAACAAGCCCTGTCTACGCCATTATTTGAGCAAACTATACAAAGTCGAGGACTTGAGATTAATACTGTTGAAGGTTAAGTGTTGATACCAAATTCGCTTTGATAACCCTCCTTTATAGCAGAAGTCATTTGTCAGAAGTCATTTGTCAGAAGTCAAACTCTTGCGCTTCTTGATGCAATAGCGAGTGGGGGAAACCCCCAAGACCGCTTAGGTGCGCTTGACCTTGGCGAATTAAATTCG
>NZ_JAAHGN010000808.1:0-3535 GCF_010672485.1 Moorena sp. SIO2C4
TCAACTTCCGGCAATAACCAGGGAGAGCATAGTTCCAAAAGCTGGCGTTGCTGAATCTTCGAATTAATAGGAGTAGAGTGGGCATCCTGCCCGCTCCAAAAGATATCGAACAGGCAAGATGCCTATTCCACAGGTGCGACCCAAGGGCGATTTACTCGCCCATTGGAAAGCGCACCTACTCTTAAAATCATTCCATTATTAAGAGTTTTTAGGTGCGCTTGAGCGATCTAATTATTAAATTCGCGCTTAGGCGCGCGCCTCCTAGGGCGAGTAAATCGCCGTTGGGTCGCATCTTTCGGCAAAGCCGACGCGGGGCGCGAACGGGTCGCATCTGTGGAATCGGCATCTTGCTGTGGAACTGGCATCAAGCCAGTTTCATGCTTATTGTCGGGCGGGCAGGATGCGGCATCAGGCGTGGAACTGGCATCAAGCCAGTTTCAACATATTGTCGGGCGGGCAGGATGCCCACTCTACTCCTATTCAGCGCGAAGATTCAGCAACGCCACTTCCCTTAGAACCATTAGCTCTCAAATATTTCATAACTGCTCCCGTCTCCATGGTAGTTTCACCTTTGAGTGTTGCAGGTCTTCTGCACCGGTCCTATGTCACTGATGCAGAACATTTGTACTAAAGCTATAGCTCCCTCATCGGTTTTAGCTTGCTCGGATAGTACATAGTTCATAAGTTGTGCAACTTTGACTGTGCAACTTTGACCTGCTGTCTATTTAAGCTTAAACATAAACGGTTCCCCTCAATACTCAAAAATTCCAACTTTACTAACCATAAAAATAAAATAGTCTTTGACGGGACAATAATTAGTTTTATCTATAATTCGTTTTGTTAAGCGTCGTCATATATCGTCTCAAAATCAGGTACAATCGGCTTTTAAGATTCTTGTCTAACTTCTGGTTTCCTCTGCAACGTTTTTGAAGGCAATTCCCCAAACATGACTCTGTAATCTCTAGCAAAATGGCCTCCATTCCAGAAGCCAAATTGGTTAGCCAGGATTTCTACGCTACAACTGTCTGGATCACTTGCCTTCAGGCACCTGCGCACCGCATTCAGCCGTCGCACCTTGAGATAGCGCATGGGACTCATGCCAAATAACTCCTGAAACCCATAGGACAAAGCTGAACTGCTAGAGCCCAATCGTTTGGCTAGCTCCTTCAGGGTCAGGGGTTTTTCCAAGTGGGCTACTATTTCTTGCTCCGCTTGGGCTATCAACTTTCTGCGCCGAGAGGGTTTGAGGGTGGGGGTGGAACTGCCTTGAATGGGAATGGCTTGAATCACCAACGGAACCAGATCATTTGCAACCAGCTGTTGAACATGGGGCTGGTTCAACCAGTCAGGTTGATGTTGCGCCAACCAAAATAGTTCCCGCAGATAATCCTTGATCTCCCCAATCCGATCGGGCAATATACTCACATGATTCTTGGCGAGGAAGCGATCGTCCAAATCATAGCGCTGCAACTGATTTGCACAAGCTTCAAAGATTCCCACCGGGATGAATATGTCTACCATCATTCCCACTTGAGGAGTCACGAAGCCCGTTTCCCGTTGCCGATCAAAACCATTCAAATCAGTTTGGGGACACAGGGGCTGACCGTGGCCATAAAAATGGCCTCCTTTAGCCTCCCAAACCAACGCAAAAGTTAAATATCCCTGCTGTTTCGGACCGCTTACTTGAACCGATTGATTAGCGCTAATACGTGTGAAATATAAATCACCAATCTGGGTAGCCAAAAACTCACTCTGGAACGAACCACGAGAAAGCTGAATAATTTACATTTGGCTATAGGTCAAGAACTCAGTGAACTGTTCCAGAACCGTAAAACGACCGGAAATAATCTTAGAACTTACTGCTGTAGATTGGTTCAAATCTTGACTAGAATTTGCTGCTTTAAAACTCATGACTGCTTGAGATAAAATACATTATAATTCGTGGCAGTTGTGTGTAAGGAGGTACCTCGGCATTGGAATTTTTGAGAGTAGGGAGTAGGGAGTAGGGAGTAATAAAATTAAATCTACCTCATAAGTATGATCAATTATATCAACTATTTGCTAATATATAATTTTAAATTATCTCATGAAACCAAATGCTGATTTATCATACAGTCGTTTTCCTATTAATGAAGTACACACACGGATTCTTTCCCTGTTCCCTGTTCCCTGTTCCCTATTCCCTCTGCCCTATTCCCTATTCCCTGTTCCCTATTCCCTTTCACCATCAATTATAGTTTCACATCTCAAATGAAAATTCTATAGCTGACAGCTGAAAGCTGACTGCTGAATGCTTACTAACATCCTACCTTAACAATAATTATGAAACCCCAAACTGAGCAAATTGTTACTACCCTTCAAGAATTAACCAAAGATGAATACTTCAGCCTAGTTGGTGACGCTCCTTATATAGTTATTCCTTGGGAAGTGGACGATAAAGGTTCTTTTTCAGTGGAACGCTTTCTAGTCGATAACACCGGTCTTATGCCCTTTACTCCTGAAGAGTTTCTCAGTCAGATTCGCGCAACCCAATCTCAACCTGTGAGCGCCCATTACCAAAATCTGATCGCACTGCTGCAAGCTAATTTCTCAGAGTTAACTATCTATGGCTATCGCCTTCCTACACTACCAGAAGAATTGGAAGAGGGATTTCCCATTCAACAAAGTATCTTTGGCTCCTTAGGAATTCCGATGCTAATTGGTTTATCAACAGCAGGAGAGTGGATTGGATTAGGTATCAAACAAACCTGGCGGTGCAACTCATCACCACAATTTATGATTCCGGATCTAGAATCCGTCCAATACAATACCGCTGCACTGGTTGAGCAAATCCAATGTATCACCAATCAAATTACTCACCAAGCCCAAGCAGAGGAAGAATTGACCTTGGGAGGTTTCGAGGTAGTGATCACCACTAGTCGCAACGAAGTTATGCAAAAATTATTGGATACTACGGGATTTTTAGAGATTAGCGAAATCAATGAATTTATTAGAGTTCGAGATGATTACGGAAATGAGATAGAAGAGTACCAGGAAATAATAGCACAGCTAGAACAAGAACTAGTAAAATTAGAGGAAGAAGGAGAATTATCAACGGAAGAATACCAAGAGGTTCAAGAAGAATTGTCAGAACAAAGAGAAGGATTAGAGGAAATCCAAACAGAATGCAAGTTCGAGATAGATTTGAGAAACCTGTTTGCCACTCAACTGGTAAATTCCAAAACTTACCATCTTAACTTCAATCTGTCTGGGGAATGGTGTACAGTTCACTATGCCTTAGGGGAAACTCACGATCTCGATTGGGTAGTAGTAGCAACAAGTAGTTATACTCTTTGAGGGAATCACAGGAAGAGCAGGAGATGGGGAGATGGGGAGATGGGGAGATGGGGACTTAGATTAGCAACTGGCTCTCCACAACTGCTTAGGTGCCCTTGAGCTGCTCCCTGCTCCCTGCTCCATGCTCCCTGCTCCCTGCTCCCTGCTCCCTCTCTCACTATTGGTGATTTTTCATAACTATATTTTTCACAACTCGTTT
>NZ_JAAHGN010000809.1:0-3530 GCF_010672485.1 Moorena sp. SIO2C4
TCAATATCCCAATGAGATTGCTGGGGTCATCCTAGAACCTGTGGTGGGGAATTCTGGTTTCATCACTCCTGTACCTGGTTTTCTTGAAGGCTTGCGGGAAGTGACTCAAAACCATGGCGCTCTACTGGTGTTTGATGAAGTGATGACTGGCTTCCGGATTGCCTACGGTGGTGCTCAGGAGAAATTTGGCATCACTCCTGACTTGACTACCCTAGGTAAAATTATCGGTGGTGGTTTGCCCGTGGGAGCCTATGGCGGACGAAAGGATATCATGTCCATGGTGGCACCAGCTGGGCCAATGTATCAAGCCGGAACCCTGTCTGGGAATCCTTTAGCCATGACAGCAGGCATTAAAACCCTGGAGTTACTGAAAAAACCGGGTACCTATGAACAGCTAGAGACTATTACTAAAAAGCTCTCCGAGGGATTGCTGCAAATTGCTAAAGATAGCGGTCATGCAACTACTGGTGGGTACATCAGCGCTATGTTTGGCATGTTCTTTACTGGTGTTCCTGTTCACAATTTCGATGATGCCAAAACCTCTGATTTATCCAAATTCACTCCTTTCCATCGTGGCATGTTAGAGCGTGGGATCTACCTAGCCCCCTCACAATTTGAAGCAGGATTTACTTCCCTAGCTCACACCGAGGAGGATATTGACCGCACATTAGCAGCAGCTAAGGAAGTCATTTCTGGTATCAAGCCATAGTAGTCTAGAGTGTAAGCATTTAGCTATCAGCTATCAGTTATCAGCTATCAGCATTCAGCTATCAGCATTCAGCTATCAGCATTCAGCTATCAGCATTCAGCTATCAGCATTCAGCTATCAGCATTCAGCTATCAGCATTCAGCTATCAGCATTCAGCTATCAGCATTCAGCTTATGGGTCCCAGCGTCGAAGCCTGTGCCACGCTACTTGATTTGCTTTTGAATAAAATAAGCTGAAGGCTGACGACTGACGGCTGACGACTGACGGCTGACGGCTGACGGCTGACGGCTGACGGCTGACGGCTGATAGCTGATAACTTACTTATCGATAGTTAGTAAATTGCAAAGCAATCGGCAAATCTTCTTGCTTCAACCGCTGGATGATATTTTGTAAGTCATCCTTAGATTTGCTAGTTACTCTAACTGAATCACCTTGAATCGAGGCTTGTACTTTTTTAAATTCATCTCGAATCAATTTGGTGATTTTTTTACTATATTCTTGGCTGATGCCTTTTTTTAGCGTGATTTCTTGGCGAACACGATTACCACTAGCTGATTCTATTTTACCATAGTCGAAGATTTTTTGCGAAAGTTCCCGTTTCGCAGCTTTGGTACGAAGAACAGTATGCACAGCATCTAGGGTAAATTCACTATCAGTATTGATGGTGATAGATTCTTCTCCTAATTCGACAGTGGTTTTAGTATCTTTGAGGTCGTAACGACTTTTGATTTCACGAATAGTTTGATCCACAGCATTGACCAACTCTTGTCGATCAAAATCACTAACAATATCAAAAGAATAAGTACTAGCCATAATTAATAACGGTCAGCGGTAGGCCGTGAGCAATGGTGGCTCACTACGTGACATACTCCCGACGCTGACAAGCACGGTACAGCGCGGGCTTCTTACCAACACCATCCAACGATTCGGTTACTCGGTAAGCTTTATTAACGACACGGGATGCCCCTCCGCGCCGGAACAATACAACTCGTTCTATTTTTAGCTAGTAGGTGGCGGTTAGCTCTTAATTTGTTTTCCCTACTGTCCCTAGTATATCCCATTGGCAAGCTACGTTCCGACCCTTGCCCCGCGCTTTCCATACGACACTTACCCAATGAAGGTAAAGTGCGGGGCTTCTCGCGGTTTAGCTAACAGCTTAAAACCAAAATGGGAATTTGTTGCACCCTATACAAAATTTTTAAACCTATTGATATCAAGCCCGGTAGCATCAGTATTGGATAAGCCCATAGTCTTGGGGAGGTGGCTCAACCTGGTGGCTCTCAAGACAAATGACCAATAACTAAAACTATCAAGGCCCGAAGCAAGTGGACTTGATCTCGTCTAGCCACTGACGCTGCTTAGACTCAGAACAAACAGAGTACCACTGGAAAGAGAGCCGATGGCAAACATAAGCGATCGCCCCAAGGGAATATCGAGAATGTAAAACACCGAGTAGAAGACTCGGGCAATTACAAATGCGATCGCACACCCGATGGCGAGAGTTGAATTCTGACCAGTGACATAGGCCATCAAAGCGGCGGCGCTAAATATAATAAAGGTTTCAAAGGAGTTCTGATGTGCCCAAGTCGCTCGTTGGGCATAGGGCGGTAGCTGATCAAACATGGCGCGAGGAGCACTTTGGTCATAGCCTAGTTTGAAACGGCTGTAGCCAACTACCAGAAATGGTAGATAGATTAAAACCGTTGCCCCCACAATACAGTAAAGTAAAATTCCCGAACCGGATAGATGCATAGTCTAGCTCACACTAATCAAAATTAATCACAATTAATCACAACTAATCAAAATAGAACAGAGTAACAACCTTGTTTTGCTGTTCCGCCTCCTTACAGGTGTTGAGGAGGGTACGGCTATCATGGAATGCGAAACAAATTAACTGCTGACACCTCGCAACAATTTCGGCATTACACAAGGCACTAGCTTCAGCGAGAGACAAGGTATCATTTTGGGGGTTTTCCACCAAATGCATTACCTTCTCCAAGTATTTCCGGGATTCCAGTGGCTGTCGCTGAAGACTTTGGGGCAAAATTACCGTTAGCAAGGAGGGATCGGCTCGCATAGCACCTCGAATGGCAGCTAAGTTGGTTCCAGTGGCACCAGAGGTAATCAGACGATTACCGGCTTGCACTAAGGCATAGCTCATCATCTCAATTAGATTCTGATGGGTGATAGGAACGTGACGTGACCCCAACAAGGCAATTCGCTTAGAACCAGTTTGCTGTATGGCTGCGAGTTCCTGGGCTAATGTATCGATACTGGCGGTCTCTATTGGTTGACTCAAAGATAAAGATGTTGGTAAAGGCTGAACGACCAGGATATTTTAGCAGAACTAATCCCTCATGTCCTCCTTCAAAAGAATTTCACTGTATTGATAATTTTTGTTACCTGCTCCCTGCTTCCTGCTCCCTGTTCCCTGCTCCCTGCTCCCTGTTCCCTTTGCTATAGGGTTTAAAATTGCTATATTCTAAATATGTGCTATCATAATGAATGGTTTGGACGCATAGCTCAGTTGGTTAGAGCACCACGTTGACATCGTGGGGGTCACTGGTTCGAATCCAGTTGTGTCCATATTTATTTCACTATCCACAGGTAAGCATATGCGCTACGCGCAGGCTACGCCAACAGCTATCAGCCTATGCGCTACGGGAACAGCGATTGGCCTATGGCCACGCTACCGGAACAGCTTTTGAATAAAATAAGCTGACCGCTAACCGCTGACCGCTGACCGCTGACCGCTGACTGCTGACCGCTGACTGCTGACTGCTGTCTGCTGACTGCTGACTGCTTATCCCCGCACTTCCCA
>NZ_JAAHGN010000081.1:0-13025 GCF_010672485.1 Moorena sp. SIO2C4
TCAACAACTGGGTTAGTGCCACTTTCACGCCAGCACGCTTGCCAGTTGGCAATCTGCTCGATGACTAGTAATTGATACTGGTTGTAGCCAAAAGGGGCAGCGACGGCTATAAAATTGTTTCCGTTAACTTCGATGTTGTCAAAAGTATTCGCTGCTGCTGGATTGATAGCGCCTAAGGTAAGGCAAGAAGCTGTAGTGATTGCAGTAGCTGCTAGCCAGGGTGATGTGTTCATTGGTTTTACTGTTCCTAAGTCAGACCATTCCTGGTAGACGCTAACACTAAAGAATTTGCTCCCCTAGTGATACTGTCAAATTATATCAACTCGGCTTGATGAAGAATATCGTAGGAAAAGATAAAAGGTAAGCAGTCAGCGGTCAGTGGTCAGTGGTCAGCGGTCAGCGGTCAGCCTTGGCCAAGGCTTCCGCTAAAAGCGATCGCAGTTAAAACAAATACCAATTAAAGTATGGTGGGCAAAGTTCTATTATCCACAATACTCATGCATAATCAAAATTTTTTTTGCCCACCCTACAAGGGGTTACTCATTAATCGTTACTTTCACCATTTGAACCGGAGTTTGAGGGCGATCACCGCGATCAGTAGGGGTGGTTTGAATGTTGTTTACCACATCCATACCCTCAGTCACTTTACCAAAAACCGGGTGCTTCGAGGGGCCTGGAGAAAACCAATCGAGATAGGAATTGTCCCGTGTATTGATGAAAAACTGACAACTACCGCTATTGGGAGCACCGGTATTTGCCATAGATAATGTACCTGGCTCATTGGAAATTTTGGCATTGTCCGGGTGTTCATCCTGGATGCAGCCGTCAGGACCATTCCCCGTACCGGCGCGACCACTATTGGGATCCTTGCTATAGGGACAGCCAAACTGAATCATGAAGTTATTAATGACCCGGTGGAAATGAAGACCATCGTAGAAACCAGACTTAGCTAGTTTAATGAAATTACCGGCTGTCTCTGGCATCACATCGGTGAACAATTCTACCGTAATTGTGCCTAAGGATGTTTCTAAGGTTGCGGTTGGGTTTGCCATCTATGTTTCTCAGTTATATTAACGAGAGTTTAGTTAACACTAAACCAGGATACAGGAAGGACTCCCTACCTAACAATTTCACTAAACGACCTCTTACCAATCCTCTGGGGTGATGGTTTAATGTCAGAAGGAACAGATTGCACCACTCCCCATTTAGTTACTAATTCTTTTAGCAGCACCTCTTGTTGAGTCCGGTATTTGGTATAGTCTCCTCCTGAATTCATCACAGCAAACCAAACAGTGCCATAGGTTTGAGTTGGTAAGGCTCCGGCTAAGGTACTAACATAATTTAAACTACCGGATTTGACTACTGCTAAGTTAGGCAATGGACGTTCATTTAAAATACCTTTGTCTTGTCCTACGATGGCAAATACATCAGCAACGGTCATGTTGTATTGCTTAAGATAGCGCTCAATGGCGAGAAATACAGCAGTGACAGCCCGAGGAGACATGCGATTTTCTTCACCTAAACCAGAGCCATTGATTAAGCTAATTTCTGATTGGGGTACTCCCGCCGCTTCTGCTGCTTTGCGGGCTACCACCTTGGCACCACCAGCTGTATTGGCTAGCATGTCGGCCATTTTATTATTACTGTAGCGATTCATTTTCTTCAGCAGTTCCGCCAGGGGAAAGGAATACTGGCGCACTAGGGGCTGTAGATTGTCAGGGGGTGAAGCTACCACTTGCACAGAGCCTGCGATCGCAATTTCCGGTCTAGGGGTA
This sequence comes from Moorena sp. SIO2C4, assembly GCF_010672485.1. Classification (NCBI taxonomy): domain Bacteria; kingdom Bacillati; phylum Cyanobacteriota; class Cyanophyceae; order Coleofasciculales; family Coleofasciculaceae; genus Moorena; species Moorena sp. SIO2C4. The sequence continues at coordinate 1,776 of NZ_JAAHGN010000081.1, forward strand.
CCTGGGGGTAAGGTCTGATACTGAGTTTCTGCTGCTGGTGGCCAACTCTTACCATTCAAGCCTTGCTTGAGCAGAGTGCCAGCTTTGAGGGGTAAGGTCTCAAAATTCATATAAAACTTACCCACAATCACCAAATTACCGGTTACTTGCTTGATACCTAACTGATTTAACTGGTTGCCCACTGCTATGGCTTCTTCCCAGACAAAAAACGGGTCTTCTGACCCTTGAACCACTAGGTCCCCCTGTAGCACCCCATTCTCAATCGGTCCAGTGGCGCTAAATTGGGTAATGAATTGGTGGTCAGGACCAAAGGTAGAAAGAGCAGCTAGTGTAGTTGCTGCTTTGGTAAGGGATGCTGCTGGTAAAGGAATAGTGCCTTGGTGATTGGCTAACAGGGTATCTCCTGATTCGATCCATATCCCTTGATTGGTCTTAGTCATCCCTTTGGCAGATAATCCTTTTAGGTATTGGTCAACACTCTGTTGGCTTCCTGGAATAGGATTCGTTTCCGCAACAGTTAGCGGTTGATCAGGCTTTGGGATCACCTTTAGTGCATTCTCTGGTTCTGAGGACTGGGAAGACTCTGGATCAGGAGATGGAGATACGCCCTTTGGGGAATCCGCCCCATTACATCCAATTACTAGTGCTAGGAGTAGTGTAGATAGTGTACCAGTTACATAAGTCTTCGTTTTGAGCATTATTATATTAGGTGATATCTTTCCAAATCCTCTAGAATTATCTACTATAATCGAGCCTGATCCAATCCTCGATTATAATGCTATATTCTAAACTGAAAATACTATAGCTTTTGGTAAGCTATCAGCTATCAGCTTATGCTTAGATAGGCTTTCACCCAGACTTTAAATTCTCATTAATCTCTCAATCTTAAATTTTCAAATAGGTTTATTTTAAGCTGACAGCTGACGGCTGACGGCTGACGGCTGACAGCTTATATCTTTTCTTCTAATTGTTTAAGTTTCAAATTTACTTCCAAATCATCCCGTCCTACAATAGTTTCTATGTTACCGAGGCGTTCTTCTATCTGTTGTACCTGATTAGGAAGAAGGGTTTTATCGGACTTGTTATGAGAGTGCCAAACAAAAGCGGTGCTAGTTGCTGCTCCTCCGATTACAATCATCGGTATGGCTAACTTATATCTGCCTGGGGCAAAAATCATACAAATCGCTAACATGCCAGTAGCATATGACCAAATTTGTTTGGTGGTCATTGCACGGATATTAAGAGATTTCTCGAATTCGGATTGTTGTTGATAAGTCATAGTTTAGTAAAGGGAATAGGGAATCGGGAATCGGGAATCGGGAATCGGGAGTAGGGAATCGGGAATCGGGAATCGGGAATCGGGAATCGGGTGCGTAGGGTGCGTTAGGGGCGGACTTGCCCTTAATCTTCGCCTCGTAGCCAGGGTTGGGATAGTCCGCCCCGTAACGCACCACCAAAAGGCTCGCTATTCATCACCTATTACTAATCTTTCAAGAATTCTGGTCCATGGTCAGTAAAATTTTCAAGACTCCCCGCTGCTGGGCATGGTTAAAGGCAGTTAACCCTTCCTCAATTGGGTAATGACTTTGGATTAGGTAGTTGACATTTACTTTATCTTGTGCTAGTAAATTTATTGCTGGTTTAAAGGGACCGCAACGGGAACCGATTAGGGTAATTTCGTCTACTACTAGAGACGAGGCATCAAAGGTTAGGTTGCCAGCATAGGTACTTTTTAATACCAGGGTACCTCGTGGGCGCAACGCTCCCCGGGCAAGGGCAAAGCCTTCGGGGTTGCCAGTACACTCCACTGAGATATCGAAAGGACCGTTAGTGATGGCATCGGCAAAGCCTACCTTAATTCCTCTGGCTTCTAAATTGGCCAACTTCTCGTGATGACGGCCAATCACTAGCAAATTGCAGCCCGTTAGGGCTAGGGTTTGTGCCACCAGTTGTCCCAGCTTACCGTCTCCGACTACTAACACCTGGTGATCGGGAGCAACCCTGACTTGTTCCTGAATTTCCAGAGCTGCAGCCAAAGGCTCGGTAAAGGTTGCGGCATCAGTAGAAATAGTATCCGGTAAGGGATGTAAGTTTTTTACCGGCAAGGTCAGATAGTCAGCAAAAGCTCCGTTACGGTTAACAATACCTAAGACAGTACGGTTTTGGCAGTGAGTGGGTTGTCCAGTTCTACAAAATCGACACTCACCACAGGCGGCATTAATTTCTCCCACCACCCGCTGGTTGACTAAATTCTCTGGTCCATCTTCCACAACACCAACAAACTCATGACCTAATATACCCTTGTAGGGGTAATAGCCTCGGATTAGTTCCAAATCAGTGTTGCATATTCCCGCACGCAATACCCGCACTAAGGCTTCATCAGAGGGTGGTGATGGCACAGGTAGGTCAGTGCGCAGTTGCAGTTGCTGGTTTTCGAGCCAGAGTCCTTTCATTGTTGGTTGTTGTAACAAGATTCTAGAAATTGGTTCCTATTTCTTATCTTAGCGATCAGCAGTCAGCCTTCAGCCTTCAGCCTTCAGCCTTCAGCCTTCAGCCTTCAGCCTTCAGCCTTCAGCCTTCAGCCTTGGCCTTGGCCTATGGCCACGCTACGCGAATGGCCACGCTACTTGAGGTGCGGTCAGTGGTCAGTGGTCAGCTAAGGTAACTCAGATTAAACTAATGCTTACCTACTTTTATTAAAAAACTGATTTCAGCTGTCAGCTGTCAGCAGTCAGTGGTCAGCAGTCAGTGGTCAGCGATCAGCTGTCAGTGGTCAGCGGTCAGCCGTCAGTAGTCAGTAGTCAGCGGTCAGTAGTCAGCCGTCAGCCTTTAGCCTTTAGGTAAAAACTGAAAACTGATAGCTAATAGCTGATAGCTGATAGCTGAAACCTGATAGCTGAAACCTGATAGCTGATAGCTGATAGCTGAAAGCTGAAAACTGAAAACTGAAAGCTGATAGCTGACCGCTGAAAGCTGATAGCTGAAAACTGAAAGCTGAAACCTGAAAGCTGATAGCTGAAACCTGAAAGCTGATAGCTGATAGGAGCATTCAATATTGAGAGATTTTAAAAAATTGAAAGTTTGGGAAAAAGCCCATCACCTGACGTTATCTGTTTATAAGGCAACCCAAGTATTTCCGAAGGAAGAACTTTATGGGTTGACAAGCCAAATCCGTCGCTCTTCCGCTTCAATCCCTGCCAATATTGCTGAGGGATGTGGTAGAAACGGAAAAGCCGAACTAGCCCGTTTTCTTCACATTGCTATGGGTTCAGCAAGTGAACTTGAATATCATCTGTTACTGGCTTACAATCTTAACTTACTCAAAGCCAAAGACTATGAATTCCTGGCAGCAGAAGTAACAGATATTAAACGCATGCTTACCTCTTTTATTCAAAAGCTGAAAACTGAAAGCTGATAGCTGTCAGCCGTCAGCCGTCAGCCTTTAGCCTTTAGCCTTTAGCTGAAAACTGAAAGCTGAAAGCTGAAAGCTGATAGCTGAAAGCTGAAAACTGATAGCTGATAGCTGTCAGCCGTCAGCCGTCAGCCGTCAGCCGTCAGCCTTTAACTGATAGCTGATAGCTGATAGCTGAAAACTGAAAGCTGAAAGCTGATTACTGAAAGCTGATAGCTGATAGCTGAAGACTGAAAGCTGATAGCTGACTAAACTTATGTCCATCCGTCGATTGTAGCCATCAAAATGTTAACCAAAGGATGGTCTATAGCTTCCTTGAAGGCTTCTACTCCTCCTGCTTTCAGGGCATTGATTACCTTAGCTTTTAAGGTTGGGTTAGTCTCAATTTGGTCAATAACTTCACCTACAACTATCATCTTATCTTTGTTGGTTGTAGTGGGATTAGTCTGGGATAGTTGGTTGAGGAGTTGCTGGATTTCTGCTGCTGCTTCGGCTAAGCTTTGTTTTTGCTCTGATCTGAAATTATTCGTGTTAACTTGTCTAGCATTGTCGTTGAAAACATTAAAATTATTAGGATTATTAGCTTGGCTTTGGTCTATATCTAGATTATCTATATTAAAATTACGTGAATTATCTGACATATCACTCTTGGCTTTAGCTGTATTTGTAAAATTAAGTATAGGATTGGATGACTGATTGCTGGTAAAAGCGGCTCTAACAAATTCCTTCATATCCTGATTATGACTTCTTTCCGCCTCTAGCAGAGCAGTTTGTTTTGCTGCTTCCAACCTAGCTTCGTAAACTGCTAAAAAATGTTTTTCAAAGTTACCTTTATCTGTGGCTTCTGGAACTTCCAAGGTAAGTAAAACATCATTGCCTTTCTTCTCAATGGCTTGAATCGAATCACTAGTAATTGCAGGATTTTCCGCCATTATTTTTTGAAAGGCTTGACGAAATGCTTCTTGATTAACACCATTGCGCAGCAGAATCTGTACCGTATTCATAATCTTATTATAGAGCTTTTCAAAATCCCCTGGTTGGAAAACTCTGTCAGGGTCATGGGGATGACGCTCTCGACTTCCTTGAGAATTGGGATTCTCTAATAAAAAGACATACTGACAATCAACGTTAGTTAAGGTAGTTGTTGAGTCAATATTCCACGCTTCTAAACAAGCTCCGGTAAAATAAGCATGAGTAAAATCAGTACCAATTGCTTGAGCTTCAGTTAAATTAGTCCATTCTAAATTAGCCTCCTCTAAAGCGGCTTCGCTAATATCAGCTAGTTTTAGATTAGCCTTATTTAAATTAGCTCCTTTTAAATTAGCCCCTCTAAGATTGGCATTACTATAATTAGTATTATAACCATTACCACTAACCAATAATTGTCTGACAACAGTATCAGCTAAGATAGTTTTACCTGGTCTAGCTCGGTCAAGTTTAATAGTATTTCGCCAACAAGTACGAGTTAGAGTAGCCTCTCTTAAATCTGTACTTTTGAGCGTAGCTCCCGTAAAATCAGCATCAGTTAAATCAGCTTTGTAAAAACTGGTACCTCCTGTAGCAGCAAAGGCAATAGCGATAGTGTGAATCCAGGCATCTCGGGGGTCTCCTTTTAGAGCACGCCAGCCCAGGTAAGCACCAAGTAATACTAAGGCTATGGCTATGGCTAAGGCTAAGGCTATGTCTACGGGTCCCGTTAAGCTGAAGTTGCTGGCAATGGCGCTGGGGAAGGCGCTGGGGAAGACGAAGGCGCTGGCGATAGCGCTGGCGATAGCAATGGCAAATGTGAGGGCGCTGACCCTGGCGATGGCGAAGACGAAGGTTATGGTGATGGCGAAGGCGAAGGCGCTGGATCTTGCGAAGATGAAGGCGAAGGCGCTGGGGAAGGCGCTGGCGATGGCGAAGGCGCTGGCAATGGCGCTGGCGCTGGCGACTCCTGCTCCGAGCCCTTGACGCAGGATAACACTATATAATATTATTAGTATAATCAAGGCTATCCAACCGAACACTTGGTTTTCTAAGTTGTTATCAAAGATTAACCCTACTACCCCCCCAGCAAGTAGCGAGGCAATTCCTGATACTCCTGAAACTATCAATGAAACCAACAGAATAACAGTTACCCACCGTTTTTGTAATCCAGCTTTGGCCTTACAAAACTTAGTTCTAGTTAGATTAGCTTTCTTAAAGTTTGTTCCCCTAATATCAGTTTCACTAAAATCTGCCCCTAAAAGGTTTTCCCCCTTAAATGACTGACCTCTGAGATTTACCCTGCGGAAATCCCTTTCTCCATTCTTATATCTGGTTAGAACTTCATTAGCTTTCATTGAGTGATAGTCATTAGTCATTAAAGCAGGGTAAACCAGTCTGATGTTGAAACGCCTACTGGATATTAGATTTATAATCTAAGTATTTATCCTTAGATTATTTTTGCTTATTCATTTAGATGCATTAACCCTGACTTAGCGATTATACTCCCGACGAAGGAAAACCGGAGGAAGAGAGTATTGATTATAAACTGATTCTATGTAATAAATTGGTATTGTATCACAAATCCTAATTGATTACATGACAATTTCTCAGGGAAAATACTTAAAATCCTGAGCAAAAACACTTAAAAAATAAAAAACTATAGCGCTATATCAAGGGGATAGGGAAAGAGAGGGAAGTGTGGGGAGTAGTGTCAAGATTATTATCAGCTAACCGCCGACGGCTGACCACTGACGGCTGACGGCTGAATACTTACGTTTGATCTCGTCTAGCCAGGTCAAGTTCACTAGTATTATCCAAACAAATACCAGTAAGATTAGCCTTTCTTAAATCTGTACTTTTGAGGGTAGCTCCGGTAAAGTCAGCATCGGTTAGGTCAGCGTTGTAAAAACTAGTACCCCCTGTAGCTGCAAATGCGATCGCAATAGTGCGAATCCAGGCATGTTTAGGGTCTTGGTTGAGAGCTTCCCAGCCCAGGTAAGAACCAAGTAAAGACAACAGGAAAGCTAAGGTTCCACCTATGGCAGAGGCGACCTCGAAGCCCAAGGCTCCTGTTCTGGAAAAGGTCAAGGCTGACTGCTGTACAGCAAAGACTCCAGCTACAGCTGCACCTACCGCTACCAACAAGCCTAAGACTCCTACTAAGACACCATCCAAGACTCCCGATCCCGCTCCAGTTGTAGCTACGGCTAGGGCTATGACCAAGGGTAAGCCTAAAGCAAAGGCTAGGGCGAAGGGGAAGGCTAAGCCAAAGGCTCCAGCGACAGCAACAGCTACGGCAAAGGCAAAGACCAAGCCTACGACTAAGCCTTGGACTGTTTGAATACCTTGACCAAGGATAACAACAAATAAAACAATTATTGCCACCAACGCTATCCAGCCAAAGATTAGGTTTGCTCCCTGGACATCGTTAACGATGAATGCTGCATAACACCCACCATAAAATGATACAATTGCTGATAGTATTAACGCTATCGATGAAACCAATAGAATAACAATTGACCAGGATCTTTGTAATCCAGCCTTGGCCTGACGGAACTTAGTTCCGGTTAGAATAGTATTCTTAAAGTTAGCTCCTCTAATATCAGCTTTACTAAAATCCGCTCCAGAGAGGTCTCTCCCTTGGAATGACTGACCCCTGAGATTTTCCCTGCGGAAATCCCTTTCTCCTTGGGCATATCTTGCCAGAATTGTTTGAGCTTTCATTAGCATTTATAGGAGTTATTAATTGGGTGAGCTATAAATTAGGGAGTCGGGAGTCGGGAGTCGGGAGTCGGGAGTCGGGAATAAATCTTGCTTGTAGATTTTAATTACTATGATAAGGGCTATAGTCATTAGTTACTAGACCAGGATAAATCAGTATTATTTTTAAATCCCTACTGGATATAAGATTCATCCTCTAACTATTGATACTTATAGCAATCGCTTTAGCAATTGTGATAATTTTTACTCCCTACTTCCTACTCCCTGTTGCCTTTGATATAGAGGATTTTTGCTTATTAATTAAGATGGGTTTGCTATGCCTTTGCGGTCAGAATCCCTAAGGAAAACCGCAGGAGGGCAGTTTCAATCAGACACCGGTTCGCTATAGGTGATTAAGATTTTGTTACTAACGACTACCAAGACGGTATCACAAATCCTGACCAACAAAACTTAATATAATCTAAAATTATAGCCCCACCCTGCGCCCCCGCCCTATACCTCCCACAATCGCCATACCTCCCACAATCACCATACCTCCCACACTTCCCACACCTCCCACACTCCCGATTCCGGACTCCCTAACAAGTTTGTTACAAATTTTTTCAAAATATGCTATAATATAATATTTTTTGTGGTAAACTAAAAGTGTGGAGAATAAATTCCACGGAAGAGCCAGCCCGGACATGTTCAAGCGGGTCGGGCTGGCTCTTGATCCCCATTTACAGGAGACAACTTATATTATGTGCTATAGTCAACGCCTATACGGATGGGTCATGATTCGGCTATTGCCACCGATGCCACCACTAGTTTTCGCTCGGTTTGACAATCTTTCCGATGCCAAAAGCTATTCTCAGGCTATGAAACAGTTGATGCCCGATGGGAAATTTTTGATTTTTTTTGATGTCAGTCTGCCAATAGACCAAGACGAATCTGAATCTTAGGGGTTTGTGCTCAGGGGAATCGGGAGTGTGGGGAGATGGGGAGATAGGGAGATGGGGAGATGGGGTAAACCTGTTAAAGTTAACTGCTTTTCCACTATTCCCGATTCCCGATTCCCGATTCCCGATTCCCGATTCCCTGTTCCCGACAACTGCCGCGAAGTCTACTATTTTTTGTTAGGCCACCAGAACTTAATTTTAATTGGATTGGATGACTGTTTAATCGGATTAGATGACTGCTTACTGGGAAAACCAGTGGTAATAAATCTAATCAGTTCACTAAGATTCTCAACCAGGGGAGTTTCAGCTGCTAATTTACCCTCTATAAGAGCAGCTTGTTTCCCTGCTTCCAACTTAGCTTGATAACGTTCTAAAAATTGTTTTTCCACCTTACCTTTATCAGTTGCTTCTGGAACTACTAAGGTAAGTAAAATATCATTACCTTGATGTTCAACTGCTTGAATCGAATCACCAGTAATTTCATGATTTTCCGCCATTAGGTCTTGAAAAGCTTGACGAAATGCTTCTAGATTAATACGATTATGCAGAATAACATTAAAAGCATTAATACTTTTGTTATGTAGCAATTCTAAATTAATTGTATTAATGTTTGTTCCCTGCTCCCTACTCCCGTCTTGATGCAGTCGCTCATGAGGGGAACCCACAAGACCGCGCTGCATCGCTACTCCCTGTTCCCTGTTCCCTGCTCCCTGCTCCCTGTTCCCTTTGCTATCGAGCTTTTTAAGCTGACAATCAACATTAAAAAAGACATACTTACAATCAACATTAGTTAACCTAGTTGTTGAGTCAATATACCATGCTTTTAAACAAGCTCCAGTCAAATAAGCATCAGTAAAATCAGTACCAGTTGCGTGAGCTTTAGCTAAATTAGCCCATTCTAAATTAGCGCCTCGCAACGTAGCTTGATTAAGATTAGCCTCTTTGAGATTAGCGTAATTTAGATTAGCTCCTCTGAGATTACAATTCCGATAAGACTTATTTTCACCATTACCAGTAACTAATAATTCTCTAACAGCCGGATTAGCTAAGATAGTCCAGTCGAGTCTAGCTTGATCAAGTTGAATCGTATTTCGCCAACAGGTACGAGTGAGATTAGCCTTTCTTAAGTCTGTACTTTTGAGGATAGCTCCGGTAAAAGCAGCATCGGTTAGGTCAGCATTGTAAAAACTTGTACCTCCTGTAGCAGCAAATGCGATCGCTTTATTGCGAATCCAGCTATCTTTGAGGTTTCCTTTGAAAGCACGCCAGCCCAGGTAAGCACCAAGTAAGGTGAAGACTCCGCCTAAAGCTACGGCCAAGGCTCCCGCTCCGGATAAGGCTATGGCTGCGCAGTAGACCACTACAACAAAGCCTAACGCTACGTTCAACCCTAGCTGTCCGGCCAAGGCTCCTGCCAAGGCCAAGGGCAAGGCCAAGGGCAAGGCCAAGGGCAAGGCCAAGGTATTGCTTAATAATGGAATGATTTTAAGAGTTGTGTGGAATCGGGTTCTTTCCCCTTCCTGATCTTTGGCGGTGGCCATGCTGCTCACCCCACTCCTGTTCATTCCTTGATTCAGCAATGACACAAAGATTAAGACAAAGGCGAAGGGCAAAGCAAAGAGCAAATATTCATCACTAGATGCTGCTGCGAGTACGATACTAGTTGCTTGGCAGAAGGTTGTTGTGATCTCTTGAGGAAGAATAAGAATAAATAAAATAAATATAGCTATAGCAAGAAAGATAAGTATTTCAGATTTATTGAAAGACTCAAATAGTAATGCTAATAACACTCCACTATATAGATAGGCAGTTCCTGATAGTCCTGACGCTATCCATGAAACAAAAACCAGAACAATTTCCCACCGTTTTTTTAATCCAGCCTTGACATGACAGAACTTAGTTCCGGTTAGAATGGCATTCTTAAAGTTTGCGCTTGTAATATCAGCGTCACTAAAATCTGCCCCGGAAAGGTCTATCCCTTGGAAACACTGACCTCTGAGATTTTTCCTGCGGAAATCTCTTTCTCCTTGGGCATATTTTCTGATAACTTCTTGAGCTTTCATTAATTTGATAGCAGTTATTAAAGGGAATAGGGAATAGGGAATAGGGAGTAGGGAGTAGGGAGTAGGGAATAGAGAAAAATATTGTGTACCTTAATTACTATGAGAACGGCTATAGTCATTAGTTGCTATAGCAGGGGAAACCAGTCTGATTTTGCAATCTCTACTGCCTCTAAGATTTATCCTCTCAATATTCATACTGAGAGGATTGATACTGAGAATATTTTTGGTGATTAATTTAGATGCATTGACCCTGGCTTCGGGATCAGACTTGCGGAGGAAAACCAAAACAGGAGAGTTTCGATTAGAAGCCGGTTTGATACACTTGTCTATTATTCTATCACAAATTGTCTGGCCAATATCACAATTGGTGACCGATAAAACTTAATAAAATATAAAATTATAGCGGTTGTCATCCTAATGAGGTACACATAATTTTTGCCCTGTTTCCTCTTCTCTCTTCCCTATTCCCTATTCCCTATTCCCTATTCCCTGTTCCCTAAAACCAGAAACTCTGTACCTCACAAAATTGAAAACCGCTATATACCGCAGCGCTATAAAAAATAATTAGTGGTCAGCAGCCAGTTGCTAATGAAATTACCACCAACAACTAACTACTAACCACTAACTTAAACTTTCAATTCCTTTAGTAATCTAGGAATTCTAAATAGGTTGTGAATTATTACTTAGACAGAATCCCTTAACTACAAATGTTTTGGGTTGATTGATTTTTACAAATCGTTTATAAACCCGATTGTATCAATCTACTGCCAACCATTGTCAGCTTGATACAACACATAATCAGCAAGGGCTGTAATCACATCCGGTTTTAGGCGACCTTTGAAGGCTGGCATGGGGGGCTTACCATTGGTGATCTGGTAAACGATCTTGTCCTTAGAGTACATGCCATACTTCTCAAGGGCATCCTTTTTCAGAGTTTTTTGGGCATTGATTAAATTCTTGCCACCCGCATGACAACTGGCACAGTTACCTGCGAAGACTTGTGCTGATTTAGCTAGGGCTGCTGGATCTATGGCTGCAGCTACTTCGACAGGTTCAGCAGGAGTAGTTTCTTCCTCTGCTACTGCTTCTGGTTCAGCGGGAGCAACAGGCTCAGGTGCTACAGCTACCTCAGTAGTTTCAGCAGGAG
>NZ_JAAHGN010000810.1:0-3528 GCF_010672485.1 Moorena sp. SIO2C4
TCATAATACAGCCCTCCCAACCCTAATACTGCTGGGTTGACAACATGGATCAAATCTGGCTGAAACTTTTCTAATACCCCACCAATGGAGGGTCGTGGCAGGGCTAGCTTTAATTCGGGATACAGGGGTAGGGGAAAGCCAGAAACACCGTAAATTTTGGCTCCTTTGTATGTTTTTAGTCCCCCTTCTGGGCATATAACTAGCACCTGGTCACCGTTACGCTGCAAATGTTCCACCGTGTGGCGCAACCGGGTCACGATGCCATCAACTTTGGGTAGAAATGTTTCAGTAAAAAAAGCAATTCGCATAATTAGTGATTAGTCATTAGTCATTAGTCATTAATTATTTGTCTTTGATAGTCCCTTAATCCAATTTGCTTGACCCTACTCGCTAAATGTATCAGGTTTGGGGCACTTGTTGAACATGAATTAGTTTCTAGGTATTAGACCATTGGCCATGGCGTTTAGGGATTCCAGGACGCCCTTGACTCTAACCTGATCAGTTTGGTTATAATTGTGGTTTGTATGAAACCTTTTTTGACCTCAAACCCCCAAGGTAAGAGTTAATTCTTCTATAGTTCAGTAAATTCTGGAGTTGGGATCAGCACTTCTGAAGCGAAGCTAGTCCTGGGTGCAAAGTGAAATGCTCCAGCAATCGAACCCCAAATGAGTTCATCGGTTTGGGGGTCACGTCCCCTGTCAAGACTAATCAATTTTTCTTCCATTACTTCAAAGCTGCTATCGAGATAGGTTTCTTTACTATTGCGCACCACCAAGCAAGCTTTACCTGGTTCTACTTCCGCTTTGAAGCTATGACCAGTCCAGGCAACATTGAACGTGCAACCAGGAAGCTTCTCTAGCTGTTGGGCACTCAGGGATTTTAGACGTTCTAAATCACGGGAAGCTCCGTATAATAGTTTTTCATCCTGAACCTTGTAATTTTCGATTTTGATTTGCCCGTCTAGCTCAACAATCTTTAGCACCCGCACTCGGTAGGGGGTGTTGAGCATATAGTCATAGGCTTGCTCAAGGAACAAGCTACATCCATCTAGCACTGACCAAGGTAGAGGACGCATGCAGACGCGGATGTGAGCATACAATGGTGGATTCTCAAACGCCTGCTCTTGGTTACTAAAATCAGCTGCCATCCAGCGAGCTAAAGTAGCGATATCCGTAGAATGAGTCATTACCAGAAGTGTTGAACTTAGAATAGCGCGAACTTCGGATGAAGTAGTTTTTGATGCAGTTAGTATCTTTACAATACATCGTCTTGATGCAGTCGCTTATGTTTGGATTCTGCATCAAGACCAATGTAAGTATTCAGCTATCAGCTATCAGCTTTCAGCTTATCGGCTACAGATGGTGCTACTTGAAGTGCTTTTGAATAAAATAAGCTGACGGCACCTCAAGTAGCACCATCTGTAGCGCATATGCTTACAAAATCTCGAACTATTAAATTCTCCCGTTCAAGGTTTATCTTAAGCACCTCAAGTAGCGTGAGCTTTTAGCTGACGGCTGACAGCTGACGGCTGAATGCTTACAGACCAATTGCTAAAAGCTTTAGTTGACAAGCGCCCATCATTACCATGATCCGAAGTTCCCTATTCCGTATTTGCTGTCCCCAGCGCTATAGCTGATAGCTTACTGGCAAGAGCTTGGGAATACCTCTGGTTTCTTTGGGTTATTTCAAACCTTTAATCCCAAACAATAGAAACTGTGTCACCTGAGCCTCACTAAAATTGTTATCACTCACCAAAATTAAACTCTGAGTTCCATCACTCAAGCGCGGACCAAGGGTCATTCCCTCTAAATTATCTAAGTAAATCCCCAATTCACTCAAATCCAGCAACAACTTTTTTTGCAGTGGCTTAATCTTGGAAACATCACCCTTGAGACTAGCAATTTTGGTGGTATCGGTTGCTCCACCGGTCACCACTTGATAAAGTTTGGCACTGAATCCAAATAAACCATAGGTACGCTCCAAACTCAGAAAATGTCCTGCGGTATCCACTGCTAATAACTCAGTTAAACCGTGAGAAAGGGTGTTAGGGGGGTCTGGGTCGAGTAAGTAAAGATGTTCACTAACCAGCATTGGAGGAGTAACGTCTCCAATCAAATAGTGCAACCAACGAATTCCCGCTGCTTGTTCGGTATCTGCTTCTGGCTGGTCTTGGTGTAGGGAGTACTCACTGGCACTAAATAAGCGAAATGACTCTTGCCCACTTGCTGCAGCTAGGCTGATCGGTTCTAAGGTCAATGCCTCAAAGCCTAAGTTATCCTGGATACCATTACTGACTGTTCCTAGGTCAGTGTCATTCGGTAGATAACGCTGGGGAATTTTTAAGTTTTGCAACTGTTGTCCTGTTGCTATATCAAACTGCCGAATGAATGGAGCAATGCCTTGATTAGTAGCCCCTTCACTAGAGATAAATACAGAATCTTTTCCAGACCAAGCAATCCCTTCTGGATCCAGGGTACCCCTTACAAAGGTCTCACCATTTTTATCTTTGAGGAAAGTGACATCTTCCACTTCTACGTTTTCAATCCCTATGTTTCCTGTATCGGTGGGATTGAAGGTTAGTTTTAGGGTGTAGAATCGAGCCGGAGCTAATCGAGAACGATCATCAGAAACAGCTAAAAAGCGATCGCGTTCCCGATCATAGGCCAATCCTGACAACCCTCCCACTACGGTATTTTTGAATTCCGTTTGGGGGAGTTGATACTCCCCTAAGAAGTTCACGGAAAGGTTGAGGAAGGTGCGTTCCTCTGCTGTGATGGCTGGTAAAAAGCTACAGGTAGTGGTCAGGCTACCCAGGAATATTATTACCACAACCCATAGCATATTTGATAGTTTTTTAGGTTTTCTTAACATTAGGTCAGTCTACCAGTACCTTAACTTACTTGTATTATTACTTGGTTCGACCAGAAGTGTTGATTGTTATAAATTAGGTCTAAAAAAAAGTACCAAGCTGTCTACTAACTATTGGTGCTATTTAAAAATTAAATTATGCTCGCGTCATGTTTTTAAAACAGTTTACAAAACGAGTCTTGGATAGCTTAACATCTATCCCTAAAAATTACTACCCTGTCTCTTGATGCAGTCGATCATGGTGCATCTCATATTTGTAAAAAAGAAGGTAATTGTGGGAAGTGTGGGAAGTGTGGGAAGTGTGGGAAGTATGATAATTTTATGATAATTTTGCCTAATTTAATGCATTGAGATGCACCCTTATGCGTTCTGCCCTCTGCCTTCGATACACTTTTATTATGGGTATTTAACCGGACTTGATATAAAATCCTAATGACCGAACAATTGGCAAGAAGTTGACTAGTTTACGAGATGTCTATTACAAACAGACACAAACTATTCACCAGATTGGAACCAAATCCAAAACAAACCTTGGCAAAACATCCTATCCTCTCCTGATAATGTTTGTGGACTAGTTAAAATTTCCACATCTCGATCGGGAGGATAAATTTATACTTGCTGCTGTTGGCGATTAATTAACCATCCCAGTCTTGCGCCATA
>NZ_JAAHGN010000811.1:0-3527 GCF_010672485.1 Moorena sp. SIO2C4
TACTTCGGGCTTTACTACTGATTTCCTTGACCAGTGAATCATCGCGCTGTTGTTCTAGCAAAAATTTCTTGAAGAAGACTTGATGCTGACCATCTAACCTTAATTCAGGAGAAACAAAGGAATAGCGTTTGTATAGCTCTTGTCCTCGACTCTGTAAGTCTGGAGTATTCAGCATGCTCTGCAAAAATTCAGAATCAAAGCGGCGCATCATGGCGAGGAGATAAACTGCTCGCAAATCTTCTTCGGTATCTTGAAAATTACTAAAGTGAGTCAGAAAGCGTTCGCAAGCTGTTGCCACAATTTCAGCGTGAGAATCTCCCTGTTCAGAAACAATATCATTAACGGGAATTCCTTCACGCCACATCGTTGCGGCTAGATTAACCACTAAGGGAATGCCACGGCTGATTCTATCAATTTGCTTGACATCCTCATCTGCAATATTTAGCTCAATACTTCGCTTTCGGAAAAATTCCTGGAAATATTTCTCGGTCTGATCTGAAGAAAATTTACTTAGGGAATAGCTAATCACATTGTCATCGCCAAAGGTCTGTCGATAACCTCGAAAATATACTCCAGAAGTAAATTGACCTAAAGAATTAGCTGCTTCGTAGCGAACATCTTTATCTTCTTCGTTATTATTTAATACTCCTGTTAGTAAGTCAACAGCGCGTTGGTTATCTAGCTTACCAAGAGCTTTCACTACTTCAATTTTGCTGATTGAGCTACTGGACTTGTCATCCTGAAGCTCTCCCTTTTGTAAAAAATTATTAGCATAACGAAAAGCAAAGTAATCCCGGAGTAGTAGATGTCGAAAACAATAAACCTGTTTTTCAGAAGTCTCAAATAATAATTGGATAGTTCTAGCTAAGCGAGTAAAAGCATGTCTCTGTTCCAGTTGAGGGATAACTTTAGAAAAAATTGGCTCTTCTATTTTAGTATTATCGGGTTCTGAATCACTCATCATCACTACCGCAATTGCCCCTAGCTTTTCCTTGAGTTCCTCTGCGGAAGAGCATGGTAGGTTTTGTTGAGTTCTGTTTTCTTTTTTATCCTTTTCTCTACTAAACCCTTGTTCGATAAATCTGTCAAACAATTGTTCGTGAGTGCTAACTCTTGAAAACTGTTTGACTTCGCCGTCGCTCTCTTGATTTTGGTAGGTCGAAATTAATGTATATAAAAGAAATGGCGTGCGAACCATCTTGAGTAAATCTGGACTATTATCCAGTAGATTCCAGAGTCTTGCCCCTTGTTGATTATCCTTAAAAATAGAGTTAGACGTGACATACTGTTTAATTTCTGCTTCACTCAAACGATTGAGGACTACTGCACCATTTAACTTGAGTGGATTGTTATTATCATTACCCGTTATCTCTTCATAATCTCTACGGCGACAGCTAATCACCATCGGAACTTGCTGGAAACCATCAAGAGAGTTTAAAGTCTCAATAAATTGAGCACGATAGTCTTCACGAGGGGCATTTGGATCTTGTGGTTTTTGAGATACATTTAACGGAAGTTCATCTAATCCATCAAGTAGTAACAATACTTTTTTTTCTCGAATTTGTTTTTGTAGAAAATCTTTGTTTATAAATTCTTCGTTTTGGTTTGTTTGCTTGGCTAACCAGTGAATGATACTCTCTTGACTTATTTCTTTTCGATCATTATAAATTTCAGTCCAGGTGTAAATTTCCGCAAAAATTGGCAACAATGACCTTTGAGTCTTAAGTCGCTCTTCTACCTTTTGGATAGCAAATTTAATCATTGAGATGCTTTTACCGCCCCCTGGCTCACCAAGAAGTAATAATCGACTATTGTATTTATGGAAACTCTCATCTAAACCAGTAAAGCTTAATTTACTGGAGATTACTTCCTTACCTATAGCCTTGGGATTATCTTCATAAGTACGCTCAAAGGGATAAATTTCAAAAGATTTTTTGGTTAATTTTTCCTTAAGAGACTGGTGTAATTCTTGCAAATAGTTGCTGACTATATTTTTAGATACCATAGTTTTGGTTATTTTAAAATAAGGGTTGTTTTGTGCCATTGTATGGCTAAACTATAGATGCCACCCTGTTCTTTAAAACCCAACTACTATGATTTGGGGTTATTCTGGGGAACTAAAATTCCATCAATATAATCTCTGAAAGGGTAAGATAAAATAGAGTTGGGACTTAGTTCCTCGAAAATGCCTAAAGCAAGAGCTAACAGTAGGATTTATAACTAGCTTTTGCTGCCTCTCGATCTTCTGCCAGTTCTTCAGGAGTCATTTTCTGGAGTGCTTTTTCATAATAAGCCTGATTAGGTTTCCCTGTATTAATCACACTTTGAAGTAATGGAGAACGTTCACCCTCTGGATAACGAGCTTTCATGTACTCTGTATAACTTGGCATCTGTGACCTTGTGGCACATTCTAAGGAATAAGCCAGTATATCTCTGCGCCCGTGATATTTATCATTAATATCCCCTAGTTTTTCTCCAATCAAGTCTATTTGCTCGTCCTTAGCACCAGCAGCAGCAGCGACCGCTAGAACTATAGCAGTACGTTCCTGGAAGGAGGCACAAGCACCACCAACACAAAATCCGGCGTGTGCATCATTTGCTCTGCCATCAAGTGCCACTGTTCCTCTGCCAATCATCGGTATTTTTCTAGTTTCTCCATTAGGAGTTTTGAACGTAACAGAACCGAAAAAATTAACACCATCTTCTATGAAGGGTTCGAGGGAACTTTCTATAGTAAGAGGTTGCCGTGGCTGGTTATCAAGGATTAATTCTACGTCAACGCTTTTTGTTGATACATCCTCTGTTTTAGTTCTATCCCCATCAGGATCGGCGTAGGCATTGCCAGTTTCAATAAACTTGATATCTAAGATTTTATTATTAAATCTAATTCCAATCGCTTGCAAGGCATCAACTTGTGTGTCTGGATCAGATAGCTTACTGATTATTTCTGATATAGTTACCTGTTTCCAGTCTAGAGTTGTGTAGGGATTACCTTCTCTGGCTCTAATTGGATACTCCATATTGGGTATTAGTTCATTACATAAGTTTACTCTAGTATAGAGAATAGGTTAATTACTTTTTGTGCTTAATTTTACGTTAGTTATTATTTGTTTAAAACATCTTAGCTTTTAAAAATTTACCCAATTATCCCTTGTCCGAGTATCGCTCCAAAGCTTGTGCGGCAGGTTTGTAGCCACCCGTTTTTTTATCTATATCCTTGAGAGCCTTTTGGACAGCCTCTCTAACGTCAGATATAGCATCATTACGCCACCTATCCACAAGGATTGTTTGCACCAATTGGGTTTTATCTAATTGCTGGTTTGAAATATTTAAATTACCTAATGCTTCGATTACAGACACCCGTGCTACCCAATCTCCCTCTTCTAAATCTTTTAGTTTTTGAATAAGTGGCTCTAAGGCATCGCTATCTCCATGTTTACCTAGAGCCTTAGCGATCGCTACACATTCATCTGGGTCTTTGTTAGTCTTGTTATTATTGAGTTTATCAATAAGCTCACTTACAGACA
>NZ_JAAHGN010000812.1:0-3526 GCF_010672485.1 Moorena sp. SIO2C4
CTTCGGGATTACTATCAGCCAGTCTGGTAGCTTGAGTTACTAGCTGAGAAATATTGCACTGTTGTACATAACCCATTACTTCTGGGTCTACTTGTGCCGCTCCGCTCTGACAGGAACAAATTGAACTACCACATTTTGAGGTGGCAGCTCACCTCGGCGATTTTGTCCTGGAATATCGTAGGTTAAACCAAGTTGAGCAATACGTACACGGGAGCTGCTGTGACTGTCGATGGTGAATTCCAGAATAAAGACTGTTTCATCATTGGCCATGGCGGTGCCAATCAGATAGGGGTATTGAATCAGGGGAAATTCCGCTTGGTCAGGGTAAGCCCGGACAACACGGGTGAGTTTTACCCCCTTAACTGTCTTGGCAGTAAGGGTAAGGTTATTAATAACTTCCTGTTGGGCTTGGCTAAATTCTCTAAACAGGATTTGGGGTAAGTCCCTAATAGCAACATCAGTACCTGTGGCATCTCCTGAAACGATATGGTGAAGGTGACCAGCGGTAGTATCGCTGAGGTTGATCAGTAAATCTTCATTGTAGTCACCAACTCCCAAGGCTGTAATGGGGATACCGTTTTCCGAAAATTGTTTCGCGAGTTCCCGACATTCTTCTTCATCAAAAGCTTGACCATCAGTAAAGATTAAAGCATGACGACTGGTCATGGTTTGACCGGAGAGCATAGTCAGGGTCTGCTCCATCCCTTCTCCCATGCAGGTGCCACCACTGTAGTTACGGAGTTTCTCAATCCCTGCTTCTAACTGGCTGGTTTCAGTTGCTGGTGTTAGTCCAACAATAGTAGAGGCTTGGTCGTCAAATTGGATAATGGCAATGCGATCGCTTCCACCTAACTGGTTAGAGCGCACTAAATTTAACAGTGACTCAATCACAATATCGATCTTGGTTTTACCACCTATCACTTCCTCATAGTCGTTTCCATCCTGTGTGTAAACTCTACCTGTAGGTTTTGTGTCCCCTTCCACCACTTCATACATGGAACCACTGGTATCGATCACAAAAGCAAAACTAGTTGAGGGTAGCTCGACTGCTACTTCTTTGGTCGGTCGCAGTTTCAACATCACAAATAGTTTCTGGTCTGGGGTATCCGCAGGCAGAAATTCACGATGAGGAGTAATTGTTACATATAGGGGTGGATTACTCATTGTTGTATAGGGTTTTTATTTGAGTTGTGAACATAGGATTGAACTAAAAAGGGAACCGGGAATCGGGAATCGGGAATCGGGAATCGGGAATCGGGAATCGGGAATCGGGAATCGGGAATCGGGAATCGGGAATCGGGAACCGGGAAAAAATTCTATGTACCTCATAGTTATTAAAAACGCTGTCTAAATCTAGAGATAATAAATGAATTAATTGTGATAATTTTTGATGCCATATTCTTGACTTCCTACTCCCTACTCCCTACTCCCTACTCCCTGTTCCCTGTTCCCTACTTCTACAATAATTCTAATTAAAATTCAACGGCGGTAACATTCCTGAAATAGGTTCTATCCCAGACAAATCTGGGTAAATTGGATGGGGTATTTCTTGATTACCGGCTTCTTTCATCTGACTAATCAGTAAAGGTAAAGCCATAGTAATTGAACTGTCTCTAAAGCCTTCTTCTATGTCTTTTATCCAGGTTTCTATGATTTTATTAAGGTTATCATCATTAATTTTGTATAGGCTTTGCTCTTGAAACCAATTTCTCAGTTTTTCTCGCTCTGATTTAGTGAAAAATAAATCGGGATTATCTTCCTGGCTTTTGTCTAAATTAATGGCATAGCTGTATTCATCTTCTATATTATTTATATGGAGAATGAATGTATAGTTTACCATTTTATAGGAGTTATCGATTGGGTTTTTTTTTAGGGAATCGGGAATCGGGAATCGGGAATCGGGAATCGGGAATCGGGAATCGGGAATCGGGAATCGGGAATCGGGAATCGGGAAACAAGATTGTTTGGCTCCTTCCAGATAGGGTTAGTAATTATAATGGTGTAGTTGTGAACTAGACCAGGAAGAAAACTCTACCGCTTGTGCTGGAGATGATGCGTTCGCGAAGCGGTTCCGAAGGAACATCGCGCCCAATTTCCCACACTCGCCACCAAGACCTGTAATACCAATCCGTGTCGGAATTGTGAGAATTTTTGTTACCTTTTCCCGACTCCCGACTGCCGACTCCCGACTCCCTCGGTGCGCTTTCCGCATCTAATTATTAAATTCGCCACGGGTCGCACCGCTCCCGACTCCCGACTCCCGACTCCCTGTTCTCTTTGATATATTAATCTTCAAGTTCCTCTCGCTTTAGATATTGTCCCCATAAGTAAAATGGCACTGCACCTCCAACTCCCATGACCACGAAAGTACCCAGAAACATGGTCAGTCTGATCGGTAAAGGAAGTGACCATCCAAAGGAGGTAATTCTGTAAGGTTTAGGTTCAGAGCGTTCTGTGGAAACATGTCGGGAATCAACTTTAACCTGAACCTGATGCCTTTCCGCCCGTATCGGGTTGGGGTCATTGTAGGTGATTTCATACTCACCGAGCAGAGCATCAAGGAATACTTTCAAGGACTTGCCAAGAGCCTGAGCATCCCCCGAAATTTTACAAATTCCTCCCGTAATCCTGGAAATTTCGTCTATGCGATCGCGGTCTACAAACTCTTCTTCTGGTACTTTGTTTGGTGGCAATTTTTTCTTGCCACCCTCAGTATAAAAAACGTCTTCCCTTGTTGCTTCTTGTTTAGAAAAGCCATTGTTTTTATACTTCTCGGCTAACTCTCGAGGTTTTAAGCCATACCCCAAAGTATGCACAATAATATTATCATTGACTTTGATCAGTCTCTTGAGTGTTTCAAATTCCTGCTCTTCTGCTTCTTTGGTTGCCGATGTACTGTGATAACCATCAGATAGAAGAATAATCGAAAGCCGGGGCTGTTGAGGCTGAGGTTGCCAGAATTTCTCTTTTTTCGGATAGAAGCGAGGGTCACCTCTTTGCTCACTTAAGAAATTTACTGCTTCAGTAAGGGGTTTGTAGACATTAGTGGCAGCACAGGGTTTTTTACTGGCAAGCTCACCAAGATAGTTTTGGAGTTCGGAGTCTCCTACAGGAAAAAATTTATTGAGTGTGGCTTGATTAACAGGATAGCCACCCTTGGGGCAATTTTTGGGATGGGGTTCACCAAAGGGAACAATTGCTACTTGAGTATGACTACTGCGATCTGCTGTATTTTTGATAAATTCTCGCATCGCTGCAGTGGCTCCCTCCAGTTTGCTTTGGCTAGAGCCTGGTTTATCGGGCTTGGCCATACTGCCACTCATGTCCAGTAGGAAGATAATCCAGGCCGAAGGCTGCTCAGCTTTTGTCGGATTTTTCCAATGCTTGGGCTTAAAGGTAACTTTATCATTATTTACATAGACCTGGAAATTTTCATCGGTGAGGTTGGTGACAGGTTGGTCATATTCATTTTTGACTTGGATGCGAATTTTGACCTGTTCATCCTCAACGGTGGCATTAAGGATTT
>NZ_JAAHGN010000813.1:0-3520 GCF_010672485.1 Moorena sp. SIO2C4
CTAAAAAAAACTGTGAGTATAATCAGGCAACTGTAATTCATTTGCGCCGGATTGAACAACTTGATATTCCTGGTATACCAAAGACAAATAGCACACTTTTGACAGTAGTTACTCGTTCTGTTGAGGGTAGGCAAATTTACTTATTTAAAGTGACTCCAGCTGACCGACCTAGCGAAGTAGTCATTGAGTTTAATAAGCCTACTCCTTCCGTAGACTTTATAGTCGTCGATGCCATAGAGCGGGGGATCTTTCGAGCAACCTTACAAGGACTTTTAGTCAAGGGTTCAGAACTTCATAGAAAGTTAGATAATTTCGTAGTTTTTATCAAAGACGGTCAGACTATTTCAAATGCCGCCACTCAAGCCGGTATTTCTTTGGAATTGGCAGATAAATTGCAAAAAATGGGTCGTCGTCCAACTGTTCCAACAGCCATTTCACAAATGAATGAACAGAAAAACACCATTGAAGTCCTAACTAAAGAAGTCGTAATCCAGGAGAAAAATAATGAGCAGTAAGCATCAGAGAAAATCCAATAAAAATAAACCTTGGTTGCAAATGGATAAGCATAGGCGAAAAGGGTTTATTTTACTATATTGGTTCGTCACTGGCTTAGGTCTTTGCTTTTTACTTTCTGGTATTCTTATTGCCTCTGGATTAAGAATGCCAACAGCGGTCGCAACTCTTACTCCTGTTCAAAACAGTAAACTACCAGTAAAAGAAACGAAAATTGAACCCAAGGTAGAAGCACAAGTAAAACCACACGTAAAACCAAACGTAAAACCCAAGGTAGCATTAAATGCTGCAAGTTATCCTCTGAAAGACTATCTGCCAACCACCGCTTGGGAGGGAACTAAACTACCAAATTGGAATCAAGTCACCTTCGGAAGTTTTCCCGGTATTTCTCAAGGGGGTTCTTTTCAAGCCTCCTCAGACGTGATTAAAGCCGTAGGTTATGACCCATCAAGGATATGGTTAGCTGGTCAAACACCAGACCAATATATGAAATTAGGAGACTTTCAGCAGATATTTGAGCTACAAAATTTTAGCTTGAATAACATTATGTCCCTAACCGGATTCGACTTAGGAAATCTTTCCTTAGCAGATTTTGGGTTAATGAGCTCCCAAACCTTAGGTAGCTTAGTAGACGCCATCCCTGATTTGGAGAGATATACTATAGAACAGCTGCAACCAGTCTTTGGTTTACTATCGATCAATTTGGCCAGTAGCTT
Source organism: Moorena sp. SIO2C4 (assembly GCF_010672485.1). Taxonomy (NCBI): domain Bacteria; kingdom Bacillati; phylum Cyanobacteriota; class Cyanophyceae; order Coleofasciculales; family Coleofasciculaceae; genus Moorena; species Moorena sp. SIO2C4. The sequence goes on from NZ_JAAHGN010000813.1 coordinate 1,230, forward strand.
TGACCCAACAGAAACCTTAGGAGACTTTTTAGCATTCTCACCCCACCTCAGAGACCTTTCCTTTGACACCCTTGACCTATCAGGTTATACCTTAGATTCCCTACCTGGTATTGATGTTGCTCCCTTGGCTGCATTTAAGGATTGGCAGAATACCAATATCGCTCAAGTTCCTGGCTTATCCCAAGTACCATTTTCCCAATTTCCCAATCCGATTCAAGCACAAGGAAGCGCCATTGGTATTTTGGATATTGCCTTTGGCATAGCTGAATCTCAACGCTATAATACCATTTCCGGTAGTGATCAAGAAGGATTTAAAGTTCCCTGTGACAGTGAATGTGCTCATATCGAATTAGCTGGTCAACCAAGTATCAAAGGTAAGCAGTGGATTAGTGGTAAATATCAAGAAGTTCAGGGAGGTTCCGGTTTTTTAGGACAAATAAATGATGGGATGGAACCCACTGGTAGACACCCCTTTGGCGATGCCTTTAAGGTAGTAGTTTGGGATACATCAGAAACAGAAGGCTCTGCTGGTACAGCCTTGTTTTTCCGCTATTGTATCCGTAACACTTTTGTGGATTTAGGTTGTACACCCTATTTCATTGGTCCTGTACCATTTCTATCCTACCAGGAGAAAGATCCAATCTTTTTAGGCTTACTTTAGTCATTAATTTGAAAATTGTTAATTGTTACAGGACTTACGCAAAATTAGTATAATTAGTTAATAACGCACCCTACCGAGAGATTGATTGCATAAGTCCTGTGTTTATTGTCCTTTTTCAATTTTCAATTTAAAAAAAAATGAAACAGACTCCAAATCATGTTGTTAGTCTACCTCCGGGATTAATTTATCAGCAACTTACCAAAGAAAATCTTATAGATTTTTCCCAAACTAATCAGGGAATCACCATCACCAGCTGTTTGATAGCTTTGGGTTTGCTAGCGATAATACCGGATGGCAAGAAAGGTCAATTAGCTACAGGTTATTGGGGAGGGAAAAAGGAGAAAAAAGCTGCTCGTAAAAAAGCTCAGGCACAGATGGCTAATCTTTCCAGAAACTCCGTTGCTCTCTACGTCGGCACTCCCGAAGACATTCAGAAGCGTCAGGAGCAAGAATGGATAAAGCAGGGGAAATTGAAAAAGCAACTGAAACCTGAAGCTTTCAATTGGTTTAAGCCTGCTGCCGAGTCCTTATATCTTCCCGATGCCCAACGAGGAATTGCCGCCATTGGAGCCAGTGGTTCAGGCAAATCCTTTTCAGTCTGTGACCCTCTAATTCGTTCATCCCTTGACCAAGGATTTCCTACAATTATATATGACTTCAAATATCCAGCGCAAGCAAAACGAGCTGTGGGTTATGCTTTAAAAAGAGGTTATAACGTACATATTTTTGCCCCTGGTTTTCCCGAGTCAGATGTCTGTAATCCCTTGGATTTACTCAAAGATGAAGAAGATGCGATCGCAGCCGGTCAAATCGCCCAAGTCATTAACCGAAATACAGATTTAACTGGCGGAAAAGCCAGTGGTGATAAGTTCTTTGAAGATGCGGGTGATAGTTTAGTCGAAGGAATCTTTTTGTTAACAAAGGCAGTTGGTACCTTAGTAGAAAATCAGCGATATTGTGATATAATGACAGCACAGGCAATTTTAAGTTTGCCTGACCTAGTTAGCCGATTGGAATTTGCTTCCCAGGAGAAATTAAATGTCTGGACCACTCGCCCCCTATCCCAAATCATTAGCATCAAAGAAAGTGAAAAAACCGTAGCCGGTATTATCGGAATTGCTCAGAGAACCTTCCAAAAATTCTTGAAAAAAGACTTTATGGGAGCATTTTGCGGAAAAACCACCTTACCTTTAGATTTAGAAGGAAAACAACTCATCGTCTTTGGGTTAGATCGAAATAACCGGGATATTGTCGGACCACTATTAGCAACAATCCTCCATATGGTAATTAACCGAAATGTATCCCGAATTAAACCTCGAACAGACCCTCTAGTTGTTTCCCTAGATGAGCTACCAAGTTTGTACTTACCCCAGCTGGTAAACTGGTTAAATGAAAACCGAGAAGATGGGTTTTGTGGTATTCTAGGCTATCAAAACTTAGGACAATTAGAAAACAGGTATGGCAAAGAGCTGACCAGAGCTATTCTAGGAGGTACAGCTACAAAGTTCATCTTTAATCCCCAAGATCCAGACTCCGCTAAAACCTTCTCTGACCTATTAGGAGAGTTTCAAATTCATTTCAAATCCAAATCCAAGAGTAGTGGTACAGGGGGCAGTTCTCACTCTAAATC
>NZ_JAAHGN010000814.1:0-3514 GCF_010672485.1 Moorena sp. SIO2C4
TTTTGTGTCTCCCTTGACTAACAACGGAGCCAAGGCAAATGTAGCCATACTGGTGTATGCCAGGAAGCCAAACAAGGTTAGTGGCTGACCAAATATACTAGCATAAGGGCTGGAAAGGACATCATTACAGCTAGAAGCATTACCTGCACCCGCGCTGCAAACTGCAGTACCACCTGTCAGTTTAACCACAGTCAGATAAGCAGTTAACAGGGCACCCACGACAGCGATCGCAGCAATCAGCTGACGGGACCAACGATAAATCCAGGGGGCAGAACGCCTGCGACTCACACTCATAATCTAGATAATTAGGAATAGGGGTTGCTTGAAAGTTCTAACTACTACGTTATCAAGTCAAACAACCAATAGACAGAAACCAAGGTGAGATACTGTTGATGCTCAACCTTGAACCTACCCTAGGGGAACGCCAAGGGCCAACAACATTTTTTAATTTAGAATGTAGAATTTAGAATTTAGAATTCTACATTCTGCATTCTACATTCTGCATTCTGACAGACAACCTACCCTAAGGGAACGCCTAGGGCGAACAACCTTCAACCGGCCAACCTTCAACCGGCCAACCTTCAACCGGCCAACCTTCAACCGGCCAACCTTCAACCTTCAACGGTCAAACAATTGGTTTTTGTTCTTGTTTAGCAGACACACTACTGCGTACTGCTTCCACAAATTGACTGACCCGAATCGGGTCAATAGGTTGATCAATTTGTCCACGACGCTTGAGGGAACTAGAAACAATTACCCCATCAGCATATTGCATCAGGGTGGAAATATTTTCCCAATTAGCGCCACTGCCAATAAACACTGGTTTGCCCTTAGCCGCCGCCGAGGCTAACACCAGGTCTTGGGGATTAGTAGGAGTACCGGTTCCCCAGCCAGATAGAATCACACCATCAGCTAACCCCCGCTCTATAGTTTCTTGTACAGCTATGGTGATATTCGGTGATTCCAAAGGTTGTCCATGTTTAACCAGAACATCAGCAAGAATCTTAACATCACTACCCAGTGCCCGACGGTAGCGCAAGAGTGTATGAGCCTGTCCCTCAATTAAGCCCTGATCTGTTGCCATAATCCCAGTCAGAACATTAACGCGGATAAATTTAGCCCCTACACAAGTAGCAATTGCCAAAGCACTATGAGCATCATTGCGTAAAATATTGATCCCTATTGGTATGGGAACCAGGTTCATCAGTCGCTGGACTATGATCGTCATGGTACTGACTACTGCTGGATCGACCTGGTTTTTGGTAAATGGGGCGTCGAAAAAATTCTCAACAATCACCCCATCCACTCCACCAGAGCCTAAGGCGGTGACCTCTTGCTCGGCTCGGTCAATCACAGCTTGCAGGCTACCGCCCCAGCGCGGGGAAGTAGGGAGTGGCAGCAAATGCACAACTCCTATGATTGGATTCGGTGTCTGGAAAATTTGCTCTAAGTTCACAATCCTGGGATGTTTGGAAGCCCCATCTCATCAGGGAGCGGGGAGGAAAAGGTACAGATAGAGCGGACCAGCGCCCCCTGTAGAAAACTTGGGAATTGAGAGTAGGGTCGGATGCCGTTTCTGGCATCGGTCTACCACTGGCATTAATGGTGCGGTGCGACAAGGCGCGAGGTTCAACGCCCACACCGAACGCGCACCAAGAGAAAAGCTATGGTGCTTACTCTTTTGATCAAACCTGGGATTTAGTTCGACCGGTTGCTAAAACCAGTCGCTCAAACCAATTGTATCGGTCAGTGCTATCCCCAAAGCAAGCACCAAAATTCCTGAAGACCATTTCTAGTGGTGCTAGGTTAACAGCGGTGCGACAGCGATGCAGCGAGGTAGCGCGGTCTTGGGGGGAACCCCCACTCGCGCTTTGCATCAAGACAAGGCGCGAGGTTCCCTCGCCAAGGGAACGCGCACCAAGAGAGAGGTTAGCCGTAAAACTACTGCATCTGTTTTTGATGCGTACTTATTCTAGGTCAAAGGTAAAATAGGATTATATATATTACCAGTAGATTGTACCGATACTTTTTAGCTACCAAAGTCTACCAAGATAGACCCTAGCCCGCCAATGCAAGATGCTTTCACATCCAGGGGGTATCTCCGCGCTTCTCTGACGGAATATCCCGCGAGCGCCATAAAAATTCCAAAAAATTTGGTTCCACCGTAGGTCGAGAGCGCAACTATTAAACCCTTGGTTTTCGGCTTTAATTTAAGTTACATAATAATCCCTGTCGGTGTTACCCTAATTCAATTCTAACAAATAATAAGAGTTTTTGGTAGACTCTGCAACATTTTCTCTAGCTGTTTACTAACCTTTGTCCTGTCAACTTTGAGCTTTCCGACCGCAATTGCTTAACAGCCGAGATCAGCACTACTCGATTTAATAACTGTAGTAGCGCTCCCCCGCTCCCCCATAGAGGAATATTACCAACGGGGGTCTGTTGGAGTCACGATCCCGACGATGGCATGATTGGCTGTGGGGAATATTTTTAGATTTCCTAATTTTTTTTTGAATATTTTAATAAAATTTAATTTACAATTAGTGTATAGGTTTTGATAGTGAAATCAACATGGAACATCAGTACTAGTAAATTAGGAGAGCAGATTAGGAGTTGAGCACATCACTGACACACCAAACTCAATCACACCAAGCTCAATCACACCAAGCTCAATCACACTAAGCTCAATCACACCAAGCTCAATCACACCAAGCTCAATCACACCAAGCTCAATCACACCAAGCTCAATCAATGGTGTAAGGTTCTGCTAAAGGGCAGTAGGTTATGTGACTAAGCTGTAGTACAATATAAGATGATGAATGAATGGGCAAAAAGCCAACTGTAGCAATATCTCACTTGGGCTGCGAGAAAAATCGCATTGATACCGAACATATGCTGGGTCTGCTGGTTCAGGCAGGATACCAGGTTGATGCCAATGAAGAATTAGCTGACTATGTTATTGTAAATACCTGTAGTTTTATAGAAGAAGCGCGGCGAGAATCAGTCCGGACGCTGGTAGAACTGGCGGAAGCTAATCAAAAAATTGTGATCACCGGCTGTATGGCTCAACACTTCCAAAGCCAACTACTGGAAGAGTTGCCTGAGGCAGTGGCAGTGGTGGGAACCGGGGACTACCATAAAATAGTAGATGTAATCCAAAGAGTAGAAACAGGCGATCGCGTTCAAGAGGTTTCTACTGAACCAAGCTACATTGCTGACGAAACAACGCCACGCTACCGAACAACTTCTGAAGGGGTTGCTTACCTGCGGGTGGCAGAAGGGTGTGATTACCGCTGTTCCTTCTGTATCATTCCGCACCTCCGGGGAAAGCAGCGATCGCGTACCATAGAATCCATTGTTGCGGAAGCCGAGCAGTTGGCATCTCAAGGGGTTCAAGAGCTGATTTTAATTTCGCAAATCACCACCAACTATGGTTTAGACATATACAGTGAACCAAAACTGGCAGAACTGTTGAGAGCATTAGGTGAAGTAGACATCCCCTGGATTCGGATCA
>NZ_JAAHGN010000815.1:0-3495 GCF_010672485.1 Moorena sp. SIO2C4
TCATCGGTTCCTCGTAACAATACCCAACAGCCAAGGAGCGCAAACGGAATAGTGTTTCCGATCAAGTGTTTCCAGTCTTTGTGCAAGAAGGGTGAAAACAAAATACCAACTAGCCCAAGCCAGGTGCGGGGTTGGATACCAAACTTTTCGTTCAGTGCTCCCCCGCATAAGACTAAATTGACAAAACTTACAATCCAGGCGTAAAGAACCAAATCACCCACCGCCTGGAAGTTGTCACCCCAAGCATTTCGGAATTGATTAATCCAATCAAATATACTTGTCATACTTCACCCGGTAGCCTGCACGCTCATATTTATCTTTAATACTATAATTTATATAGCGTTTCTCATAGTAATCAGGTACGTAGGTGCGCTCTTACTTGGCGAATTAAATTCGCCACGGGTCGCACCTCAGGATTTTTTACCTATTCCCTATTCCCTAAAACCCAGTACTTTGTAACTCAACTAATTAAGACTTGCTATATATATAATTGATCATGAGTACCAATTCAAGGTTATCCCAAGGTAATTGGATCATGAGTTTATATTCAGAGTTAATTTTTCCCCGATTTCTGGACTGGGTTATGTCTGACCCGGTCTTAACCAAGTATCGTCAAGAGGTTTTATCTCAGGTGTCTGGGGAAGTATTTGAAATTGGCTTTGGCACAGGATTAAATTTAAAGTATTACCCCAAGCACCTGCAAAAACTTACAACTATTGATGTTAATCCTGGGATGGATTCCGTAGCAAAAAAACGTATTAATCAATCGGAAATTACTGTTGATTTTCGGGTGCTGAATGGGGAAAGTTTACCGATGGCTGACCATAGCTTCGATAGTGTAGTGAGCACCTGGACCTTGTGCAGTATTAGTAAGGTAAATCAGGCTATAGAGGAAATTTATCGGGTGCTCAAACCAGGGGGAAAGTTCTTTTTTATTGAGCATGGCATGAGTGATGAGTCTAAGGTTCAGGTTTGGCAAAATCGCTTGACCCCTGTACAAAAGATTATTGCGGATGGCTGTCATCTCAATCGTAATATCAAACAGCTGGTTGAAAACCATTTCCAGATTCTGAAGTTAGAAGAGTTTTATGAACCAAAATTTCCTAAGATTATGGGCTATATGTATAAGGGTGTGGCTCAGAAGTCTTGTTAGCATTAAGCGGTCAGCGGTCAGCGGTCAGTGGTCAGCCCTCAGCTGAGGTAACTCAGATTAAACCAATGCTTATCTGTTTTATTCAAAACCTGAACGCTAAAACCTGATAGCTGATAGCTGATACGCGACACGCTGATAGCTGATACGCGACACGCTGATAGCTGATAGCTAAAATAGGCACATTAGTTCCAACAGGGAATTAATTATTAGCCTATTAGCTATCTCGATTTAATGCTGAGATTACGGCCTGCTGGCTGACTATCTGATAAATTCCCTTTAAATACTGCATGACACGAGGGTCAGCTCCTCCTAGAGGAATTGTTCCTAAGACATCAAGGACGGTTCCACTATCTGTTGGTGGTGCAATTACCACGAGGGAAGAATCGAGGGGCTGATCGTATTGCCAAAATTGCTGAATATTGACTGAGGTTTCAGGATCGTCGATTGCGGATTCCCCCTCTTCCCTGTTTTGATCAGGGTTTTGATCAGCAGACGTGAGATTTGGAATTGACGATGGCTGCTCTGTGGCCGAAGTTTCTGGTGCTTGACCACTCCGTAATTTACGCAAGGCATCAAGGATTTGTTCTTTGGTGCTTCCCCGCAACTGGAACAAAACAAAGGGGTCTTCGCTGAAGCGATCGCCTAATTCATAGTATACTGCTGCGATATGCTTACAAGGATTTTTGGGATCGGGGCAATTGCATCTGGAACGAACGTCGGAGAGGGTGAAGGGAAATAAACTTAAACCATTGGAAGTAAATACTTCTTCGATATTATGGGGCATTTCTCCTGCTAATAACTGAGCTGAGTAAATTGCTTTACTTGCCAGGGTTTGCACCACATAATTCCAGTCTTCCTCAGTAAAGGGTTCGATGGAAATGGTCAATTCATAGGGCTCCGGAGCAGTTCCTTGAACTTTGGCCACTACTTGTGGTCCTAGAAAGTCAATACTGAGAATGTTGCCTTCTTTGGCATAAATACGTCCCCGTTCCAAACGCTTTTTGAAGCGATAGGAATTGAGTAATTCATTCCAACGTTCTACCCACCATTCTTGGGTTTCGATTTCGTAGTTTGTCATTATTGTAAAGGGAATAGGGAGTAGGGAGTAGGGAGTAGGGAGTAGGGAGTAGGCAACAAATACTTATATTATCACTATAGCTGTTTATAGTCTAATGAGGTACACAATATTGTTTCCCGATTCCCGATTCCCGATTCCCGATTCCCGATTCCCGATTCCCGATTCCCTGCTCCCTAAAACCTAAAACCTAAAACCTAAAACCTAAAAAAATGTACCTCACTAAATTGAAAACCTCTATAACTAAAACTTTGAGACTGGAACTCGTAACACTAATCCTGGATAGATCTGATGAGCATGCTTAATTTGGTGTCGGTTGGCTTCTAATATCCGACGAGACAATCTGCCGTCACCATAAACTTGTTGGGCGATGCTGAAGAGGGTGTCTCCGGGGATGACAGTGTATTGATAGAAACCAAAGTACCGAAGCAGCAAGGCGTTGCCGAAAACAATTGGCACGATTACTTTATTGGTTTCACTGCCGTTTGCTGGTGAGATACTGAAAATTTCAAGGGTACCTTGGGGGGTTGCTGGGACTATTTTCAATGGCAATCCTACCGAGAAGTTAGCGAGGATGCCATTACCGCCAACAGTGAGAAAATTCCGGAATAACTCGGTATCATTATTGTCCCGGACACCGACGTGAATGATGCCTTCAAACCCAGTAGCAATGCCGCAGACACGAATGGGATTTTGACACTCCCCGTCCTAGAAGAACGGGGATTCTTACTTCAACGAGCTGACTTGCTCAACCAGACCGGAATCAGGAAGAGTAGAGGCCAATTCTCCATAAGCGTTCGGATCTATGATCCAGGTTCCTGTGTGCCCCACAGTACCCAAGGCTCTTTTTAGAATATTGATCGCAGCATTATGGTCTCGGTCTAATTCACAACCACACTCACAGACGTGGGTTCTGGTTGATAAAGACTTCTTAACGACCTCGCCACAGTCTGAACAATTTTGGCTGGTATAGGCAGGATTGACTGCTACTGTCTGCCTATTAAACTTTTGGCCAAAATGCTCTAACCATTTTCTAAATTGATACCAACCCGCGTCATTAATAGATTTGGCAAGACAATGATTTTTCACCAGATTTTTAATCCTCAAGTCTTCGTAAGCAACCACATCGTTAGAGTGGATTACGCAACGTGCCGGAGACGAAACCTTAGAAGAGTGCAGCCTTACAACAAAACCTGCCACCTTTGATGCATAGCCTACCAACTATAAAGGCTGCACTCTTCTTGCGGTAACTTCTAACCAGTCTCTT
>NZ_JAAHGN010000816.1:0-3493 GCF_010672485.1 Moorena sp. SIO2C4
TCTGGATGTTAACTCCTTCAGGAGCTAGGGGCAGAGGAACTAGTTGCAAGTGCTTGTGTCGTTGACTCGCACCACCAATCTTTCCAGCATTATAGAAAGCCAAGCCATCAATTTCCCCAAGACATGCCCACATAGCTGCAAAATCCTGCAAGGTCAGCCAAGTATCTTGCTCCTCGAAGGCACGGGTGATGATCAGCAGGTGATGGTCAACTACGTTGTATTTGTTCAACAGACACAGGTGGGTGTCGGAAAGGTCTGCTACAAATAAATCTTGTTCGTAGGGAAGAAAAGGGTTGAAATCCTTCGATGAAGTAGCTGTTTTTTCGTCTTGCTTCTTCTTGGCTTTGTCTTTCCATACCAGATTAGACAAAATCCGCACCAGGAAGCGAATACCCTCCTGTTCTACGAATTCGTATTCTGTCGCTATGGAGTGGAGTGCTTTACATTCAAGAGCGTGTTGGGTTTGTGCTTTCAGTTTCGGCCACAATGTACCTGGTTCTAGTACTAGTGTTCTTTCGGTAATTGGTTGTTCTTCAATCATAGCGATCGCATTTCCTTCAGCTTCTATTGCAATCTTAAATCATTTGTCAAAAAGCAAGCATTCAGCGGTCAGCCGTGAGCTAAAAGCTCACGCTACTTGAGGTGCTTAAAATAAACCTCGAATAGGGACTTCGGAGCAGGGACTGAGGCCGTAGGCCACGCTACGCGTTCGGAGCAGGGGGAAGAAAGTTGACTGTACCTGATCAGAATAATAAACGCTATACTATTAGCGATTAACCTTCAAAAAAAAGTAACCCTATCACTTAAAAATAAAGTAACTATTTTAAAATATAAACTACTATAGTTATTTTTAGTAATATGTATTAAAATTGATTTAGAATAACTCAAAAAAACTCTGATACCTTTGCTACTACTCCCGATTCCCGACTCCCGACTCCCGACTCCCGATTCCCGACTCCGACTCCCGACTCCCGACTCCCGACTCCCGATTCCCGACTCCGACTCCCGACTCCCCAAAAACTAGTACAAAAGTTACTCAACCAATTGAGCACTGCTATCAATAAAAGTAATCCTAAAGAGGTAATCCTATACCATGATCACAGGAAATTATGAACTGGCTGAACACCGGGTAATTTGCAAAAATGTCAGTTGGCAGATATTTGAACAATTACTCACAGAATTAGGAGAAGACCGCTCCACTCGCTTGGCTTACGATGACGGAACATTAGAAATTATGACTCCCTTAGGCCCCCATGAAAATAATAACCGCTTTATTGAACGCTTGATTGGTGCGATCGCTGATGAGTTAAATCTAACTATCAAAACCTTTGGCTCCTTGACTCTTAAGCGAGAAACACGATTAAAAGGGGCAGAACCTGACTCCTGTTACTATCTCCAAAATGAGCCATTGGTAAGACATAAGCAAACTATTAATTTAGATCATGACCCACCGCCTGATTTAGTATTAGAAATCGATATAACCAGTGGTTCTTTAGATAAGCGTCCTATTTATGCAGCGCTTGGTGTCCCTGAATTGTGGCGTTATAATGGACAAAACTTAGAAGTTTTTGTGCTACAACAACCGATTTTAATTTATAATCAAGTAAATCAGAGTCCAACCTTCCCTTGGATGCCTTTGAATGCTATACCTAGGTTTATTAACCAAAGTTTAGTTGATGGCGAAACAGCAACATTACGGGCGTTTAGGGCTTGGGTTAGAAAACAACATATAGGAGATATCAATTAGGTAAGGAGCAAAGTCTTGGGTTTTAGGGAGCAGGGACCAGGGAGCAGGGAGCAGGGGTAATAAAATTGAATGTACCTGATCATAATAATAAACGCTATAATATTAGCCATTAAAAAAAACTCAAAAAAAACAATGTATTTCAATTGAATTATAATAACCAAAATAATCTGTATTTCCTACTATTACCGATTCCCGATTTCCTGTTCCCGATTCCCGATTCCCGATTCCCGATTCCCGATTCCCGATTCCCGATTCCCTAAAAAAATGACTAAAAACTGGATTCCCCAAAGTGAAGCTCCTGCTTCTCCTAAAGAAACCCTACCTACCATGTATGATCTGCCGAGTGAGAATCCGGAGGAACCTGGTTTGCCAGACGAATTTCACGATTTACAACCCGAATTATTAAGTCGCACCTTTCGTTGTCAGTATTACCCTTCTGAGGAAGTATTTATTGGTACAGATTTAAATCTTTACTATGATGTGCGCCATCCTCAATGGTATAAACGTCCAGATTGGTTTTTAGTAGTGGGAGTTCCCCGTTTATACGAGGGCACTGATATTAGATCTAGCTATGTAATTTGGCAAGAAGGAGTTAATCCCTTTGTAATTGTAGAATTGCTGTCACCCACAACTGCAAAAGATGATTTAGGGGATAATCTAGAGCAAGAATCTGAAGCATCTAGAAGAGTTGCTGGAAATAGTGATAAGATTCAACTACACGATAGTAATAAAACTAGTAATAGTAGCAGTGAGCTTACCCATCAAACTATTCCTTCCAAGTGGGAAGTCTATGAGCAACGATTACGGGTACCTTATTATCTCGTGTTTAGTCGCTATACCAACCAAATTCGGTTTTTCAAATTAGTCGGAGCTGGTTACCAAGAGCAAGGTATTTTAGCTGATCCACCCCAGATTTGGATTCCAGAACTAGACATAGGTGTGGGATTGTGGTGGGGAGAGTATGCGGGGATAACTCGTAATTGGTTGCGCTGGTGTGATGGTTCCGGAAATTGGCTTCTGACTGATACAGAACAGGAACGGGAAGCAAAAGAACAAGCCCAGCAACAAGTGAAACAAATTGTAGTCAATCTGTTGAAATCAGGGATGGATATTGAACAAGTTGCTAATATCACTGGACTTGATCGGGAGGAAATTAGAGAGTTAGCAGGAGAATCAGATGGGAGCAGGTGAAAAGTAAGCACTCAGCGGTCAGTGCTCAGTGCTCAGCCCTGAAGGGTGGCTCAGATAGTAATCAACATTCCATCACCGTAGCTTAAAAACCGAAAACGGTGTTGAAGAGCATATTGATACACTTCTTCAAGTCGCTTTCGTCCAAGGAATGCTTCAACAAGCAGCAGATGAGTCGTCTGTGGTTCGTGAAAATTGGTAATGACACCCCCAACGAGCTCAAACCGGAAACCGGGGGTAATAAAAAGATTTGTTTGGCCACTCATACCACGAACAGCGCTTTCAAGAGCCCGAACAACCGTTGTTCCAACAGCAATGACACGCCCACCCGCCTCTTTCCATCTATGTAAACGGTTTAACGTTTCTTGGGAGACCTCGAACTGTTCAGAGGAAGGTTTTTGCCTAGATTCAATGCAAAGAGAGCTGGAACTCCCGACCTGTAGCGTCACAAACTCCACCTGCTTCCCACTAGCACGTAGTTGACTAATAAGTTCGGGTGTAAAGTGCAAACTTGCCGTCGGCACTGCAACAGAACCAGCTTTATTTGCAAAGATTGTA
>NZ_JAAHGN010000817.1:0-3492 GCF_010672485.1 Moorena sp. SIO2C4
CACGCTACGCGAACGGCTTTGTTTATCAGTACATATATTATAGCAATTTTATAATACCCTGTGCAAAATTCATCCCACACCTAATGCGTAGCATTAGGTGTGGGATGAATTTTGCCGGACAGCTAAATTAATTTATTGCTGAGACTGGCTTTGGAGCCGTTGCTCAACCCTTGAACTTAACTGTTGAAGGTTGACCGTCAACGGTCAACCTTCAACCTTCAACCTTCAACAAAATTTCAAGCCGACTCAATATCTATTTGCTATTTTTTATTTTCAATCAGCAAGGTACTGCTGATTTTTTCAATACGCTTGGGATCACCAATGATCAATGGTTTATGGGTTTGATTGCTACTCTTTTGGGTAAGGGCACCCCACTCGACAGACAGGCGTTGCAGTAGCTGATCCTGTTTTGCCCGAAATTCTAGGATATCGTTGCCACCATTAATGATGGCAAACCACACTAAACCGCGATCGCGTGTTGGGAGAAAACCAGCTAGAGCACTAACTTCTCTGAGAGTTCCGGTTTTAATCACAGCCCCTGGGGGAATGTTACGGTCGAGCATGGTCCCCTTAGTATCCCGTCCAGCTAGGGGGAAGACATCCCTAAGATTAAGCTGGTAAGGCTGTAAAAAGCGCTCAATAGCCATGAGCATAGCACAAGCAGCACGGGGGGAAATTCGATTCTCCATACCTAAGCCAGAGCCATTAATCAACTGAATTTCGCTACCGGGTAAACCAGCTGACCTAGCCGCCAACCGAGCGGTTGTCTGAGCACCGCCAATGGCTTGAGACAACATCTGAGATACGTCGTTGTTACTGTAGATGTTCATCTCTCTAAGAATATCTACCAGGGGCAAAGACTTGTGGAGTAACAGATATTCTTGCTTGGGAATGGGAGTATCAGATACAACTACATTCCCAGCAATTTCTAATTGGGGTTTCTCGGTTCCTTTGGGCATGGCTTGATATTGGCGGAGAATCTGCCAAGACCAGCTGCTGGATTTTAAGGCTTGCAAGAGTTGTCCACCAGCAATTTCTGGGTTGTCCTTATCATTCATAGTGAAATGGCCAATGATGACTAAATTCCCAGTGACCCGGCGGATTCCCAGTTGATTTAGGCTATTACCCAATGCGATCGCTTCTTCCCACACAAAAAACGGGTCGCTACCACCAGTAATTACCAAATCTCCCTGCAATACCCCATCTTTAACTATTCCGGTGGCACTGACTCTAGTTTCAAATTGATGAGCTGGTCCCCATTGCTGTAATGCCGCTAGACTAGTGGCAATTTTCGTGATTGAAGCTGCGGGTATTGGAACATTTCCCCGGTGGGTCGCCAGTCTAGTCAGTCCCGATTGAATCCATACTCCTTGCTTAACTGCTGAACCTTGAACACGCCATTTTTCTATGAATTCAGCCACAATCGCTTCAGCAGACGGGTCTGGTTCAGCTGGCAAGCTAAACAAGGAGGTATCCCGCCAAGCCATCAGTTGAGCTTGATCAAGGTTGATCGGTTGCAGAATTCTCCAAAGTTTCACAGATATAACGACAAACGCACCGGCCAGCATCCCAGCAGCAAGTTGTTTTAGCATTCACTACACCACATTTGTTTCTTGAGGCTGCTCTATTTTAGATACTGAATGCTGCTACTGTTAAGTCCTAATCAATGATTCTCAGGAAGTTTCCGGTTTGTCGTAGGGTTTATCTGGTATAATTGTCTTAACAGCCACAGAAGCTTGAGATTTGGGAGTCTGCTGATCAAGACGACCTAAGCAATAATCGAGCTAAGAGCAATTGTTGTATCAAACAACAGTTAAGTTGTTCTGTAGTAAATGCATTGGCTGTAAGCAAAAGCGCTTTTGGGATTTTCCGGCAAAGCCAACACAGATACCTCCTCGTCAATTGTTAATTGACGTGCTATACACGGATTCCGGCTATGGGGCGGAATTACCGGGTTAAATGTATCTGAACAGTTCTGTTGAGAACATGTCACCATGCAAGTCTTTCGGGTCCCAAATCTCAAGTTAAACAGATCACATTGTTTACTATTCCAGGTAATGGTTCTGGTAAGATGTGGAAGGTTTCTATAAACTTTGAGCAATGGCATCGACTGGCGCACGAATCGCAATAGACGCTATGGGCGGGGATTATGCCCCCCATGAAATAGTTGCTGGAGCTATTAGAGCACAAGCTGAGTTAGGGGTAGAGGTATTGTTGGTAGGGGATCCTGAGCAAATCAGATCCTCTATTGCCCAACACCACGGATCAAGTCAGATAGAAATTGTAGCTGCTGATGGTGTCGTTGCCATGGGTGAAGAACCCTTGGTGAGCTTGAAGCGTAAGCCCAACGCTTCTATTAACGTAGCCATGGACTTAGTCAAGGAAGGACGTGCTGACGCTGTAGTCTGTGCTGGGCACTCTGGGGCAGCCATGGCAGCGGCTCTATTGCGCTTAGGGCGTCTGCCAGGGATTGACCGTCCCGCAATTGGCGCAGTGTTTCCTACCATCATGGCTGGCAAGCCAGTGATTATAATGGACGTGGGGGCAATTGTGGATTGTCGCCCTAAATATCTAGAGCAGTTTGCCATCATGGGGTCAGTATATAGCAAGTATGTCTTGGGCATGGAAGAGCCTAAGGTGGGTCTGCTAAACATTGGTGAGGAAGAGTGTAAAGGCAATGATTTGGCCATCCGCACTCATCAACTGCTACGAAAGAATTCCAGAATAAACTTTATTGGCAATGCTGAGGGTAGAGATGTACTCTCAGGTCAGTTTGATGTAATTGTGTGCGATGGCTTTGTGGGCAATATACTGCTCAAGTTTGCCGAAGCAGTAGGGGAGGTGATGCTGCAAATTATCCGAGAAGAACTGCCTCAAGGGATACAAGGTCAGCTAGGTACAGCGTTGTTAAAACCCAACTTGAAGCGGATTAAGCAGCGTATGGATCATGCCGAACATGGCGGTGCTCTACTCTTGGGGGTGGCAGGAATTTGTATTATTAGTCACGGTAGCTCCCAAGCCCCATCGATTTTTAACGCCATTCGGTTGGCTCAAGAAGCCATTGATCACCGAGTACTAGAGCGGATTAAAGCTAATCACTTCAAAAAGTCTAAGAAATCAGTGGCTACTAATTCCAGCAGTGAGGAGTAAGGCATGATCGACTGATCAGCATTTCAAGGCTACCATTAGCGCAACTGTTTTTTTGTTGACGGTTGACCGTTGGCGGTTGAAAGTTTATGGTTAACCGTTAACCTTAAGAGTGTCAAGCATGGGGACTAAACTTTGACTAGCTGATCAAGTCTCGTGTTAGAATTCCTTAGCGGAATTGCCCACCGTATTAGGGTGGCGATCGATAACGGTAATTACAAGAGGGTTCCGTGATAATGGCAGATTGTTAGCTTGAGCGTCCCACAAGCCTCACAACATAGTTGTTTAAGGCTTGTGTGCTATAGTTGAGTGTGGCATTGATGGCAAGATTGACCAATCACCAGA
>NZ_JAAHGN010000818.1:0-3491 GCF_010672485.1 Moorena sp. SIO2C4
TCTAGTTCGATTCCAGAATTAGGTAGCGCTATTGGCAGCAGCAGTTTTCTCAACCCTCTATTTGCCAGTGTTGTGATTCCATTTATTTTAATCGCCCTATTGTTAGGACATCCCCAATGGAAGTGGTTAGCAGTTGGTTCAGCTCTCGGTGTGGCCAGTTGCCTAGCCGTGAGTGCTGTGGTTTCACCTGAGCTAATCTGGCTTGGAGGCGGGGTTTTGTCTCGGGTGTTCCTGATTGCCAATGCCTTGCTCTGTTTTGGACTAGCTTATTTAGCCGTTCAAGGGGAGAAACAATCAGCATGACGATCAGCATCACAGGCGTGATTGAGCGCAAAGAGATGGGGTCAGGAGCCTGGGCACTGGTTTCTGACTCAGGGGAAACCTACGAACTCAAAAACATTCCCCCAGAGTTAAAGCAATCGGGACTGAAGGTCACGGTTACAGGAGAGGTGCGAGAGGATGTGATGAGCTTTGCGATGATTGGTCCGGTGTTAGAGATCAAGTCCTTTGAGTTACTCGATTGAGGATCTTACCTCTTAAAGCAAGATAATCAGGACTTACCCATCAAGACCGTTAAAACCAGGTTTATAGTTGTCTTGATGCAGCCGCTCAAAGCTATCCTCAAAATTCACCTACGGATGGGGTGAAACCCCAAGACTCAGTAATTACCAAAAAACTGGGTCTAAAGCCCCGTCCTTGTAGGACGGGAGCATGTCAAATTCGTAGAATAAATGTACTAAAACGACTGATAACTGGTACTCAATCCCGGAAAACACTATAGTTCAAGAGTTTGTAGTTCAAGTGTTCTTACAAAATTGACCTGCTCCCTTCTAGGATTCTAGGACGGGTTTTTACTGAAAATTATCCTGACGATTTTCGCGCTCGTGTGGTATAATAAAATGTTACAGGTAAAGGTGGATATACCTTCGCGGAGCGTGACCTTAGGTAAATGATTATTTTAGAGTTTAAAGCCAAAGGTAAAAAGCACCAATACCAAGCCATTGATGAAGCTATTCGGACAATGAAATTTATCCGAAATAGTTGCATTAGGCTATGGATGGACAAGAAAGGGACTGGTAAATATGACTTAAGCAAATACTGCAAAGTTTTAGCTAAGCAGTTCCCTTTTGCCAATGAATTAAACTCTACTGCCCGCCAAGCTGCGGCTGAAAGGGCATGGTTAGAAGTTACCGTAAGAATAGTGGAGCCTTATTTCATGAGTTTTAACCCTTTTCTGCATAGCCTATCGCCTATAAAGGCTCCACTATTCTAAGGTTTCATCTCCGGTCATCGATATCCCGTTTCTACGATAATTGCCAGAAAAAAGTACCTGGAAAAAAGGGTTTTCCGAAGTTCCAAAAACACTGCCGCTCTGTTGAATACAAGCAGTCCGGATGGAAATTGTCCCCTGACAAAAAGTCGATAACGTTTAGGGACAATAAGGGTATTGGGAAACTAAAACTCAAAGGTACTTGGGACTTGTGGCGCTTCGACAAAAAACAAATTAAGAGGGTTAGGATAGTTCGACGGGCTGACGGGTACTACGTCCAGTTCTGTGTTTCAGTTGATATCAACGAAAAATTAAAACCAACTGGAAACACTGTCGGGCTAGATCTAGGACTGAAGGATTTCTATACGGATTCCGACGCCAATACACAACCCAACCCTCGGTTTTATAGAACGGGTGAAAAGCGTCTCAAGTTTTATCAACGTCGGGTTTACCGAAAAAATAAAGGCTCTGCTAACCGTCGAAAAGCCATTAACAAACTAGGTAGGGCACACCTAAGGATAAGTAGGCAACGTGAAGAACACTGCGCGAGCAATCCCTCGCACGTTGCGTAGCTCAGTCTAACGATTTGATCGCCTACGTTCGCGCAGCGTGCCGAAGGCAAGACCTAAGGGTAAAAAATCTGGTCAAAAACCACTGCCTTGCTAAGTCTATTAATGATGCAGGTTGGTATCAGTTTAGAAAATGGTTGGAGCATTTTGGCGATAAATATGGCAGGATAACTGTTGCAGTAAACCCTGCCTATACTAGCCAGAATTGTTCTAGTTGTGGTGAGGTGGTCACGAAGTCACTATTAACTCGAACCCATACCTGCAAGTGTGGTTGTCAGCTAGATAGAGACCACAGTGCCGCCATCAACATACTCGCGCATAGCCTTGGGTACGGTGGGGCACACCGGAACCTGGGTCGTAGACCCGAACACTTGTGGAGATTTGGCCTCTATTCCTTCTGGTTCCGACCAGATTGAGTAAGTCGAATCGTTGTTCGCGTAGCGTGGCCTACGGCCAAGCAAGAATCCCCAAGCCTTTCGGCAAAGCCGACGCTACGCGAACAGGCCGGGGAGTGTCAACGAGTCTTGTCAAAATCTTTACAAAAACCATAATAAAGCTCAAAGAATACCCCTAGAGCTTCTGCCTAAGACTGAAAAACTGCTTAATACCAAGGATTAGGCACTCTTGACCTGAATTAGCAAAGTTGAGGATCAGGCTGACTAAAATGCTCTGCAGACAGTGATGAAACCCCAAAAGAGTATCTTGGGCAAAATTTCAGATGTTAAGCTAGTTGATAACACGCTTATCATAGTATGGATAAACCTACACCCTAATCCTTCCTCCTGGAAACCTTACTGATTCAGTACATCCAAGGCTGGGTATGAGTACCAATTCCCGAGGGGGAAATTAGCTGCTTGCCAAAGCAATTTCACCTGTTTTAAGTGCTTAAAACCGTGTCTTGATGCAAAGCGCGAGTGGGGGAAACCACGGCAGTTGCTCATGGGTGGAACCCCCAAGACCGCACTGCCTCCCCAAGACCGCCCTGCATCGCTTAATCAGTTCGTGTTTAGAGGAAAAGGAGCAAGCAAACTAATCTATAGAGATGGCTACATATAGTGGGTAACACCTTACCACCCAGTGAAAAAAAATCCCCAGCTCACCAAAGTGAACCGGGGGTGTCAATCAGGGTGCATCTACCATTTCACTTTTCCGAGATTGGTGATAGCAATCCGGAAAAATCTGGGTAAAGTGGCACCCAAATGCTGGAATTAGGAAATTTTCTGATTCAAAACAATTAACAGAGTATGCCTTGGAAACCTTAAATAAAAAACGGCATCAATACCATGAGCCAACAAGAATTTTCCCCTAAAGGAATACTCCTCAATAAGCAAATACTAAACAAATATTCAAGAATTTTTAAACCTTCAGCCAAAGCTCGTCACTATGAGCAAAATTGATCCCTTGAAATTGAGCAAAATTGGGCAACAGTGGCACAGGAATTCCATATCTCCGTAACCCCCTTAGGAAAACATGATGATTATCTGGTGCGCATCGAACGAGTGGCACCGGGAGTCTCATTGGCAGAAGAACAAGTCAGTTGGCCGGTAGAAGAATGGTTAACCCAGGCCAAGCAACTGATGAATGACCCCCTATTTAGTGTCCTGCAGGGTAGGGCAGCTGGGGTGGATGGCAGTTTTGCCATGCCATCTTGA
>NZ_JAAHGN010000819.1:0-3485 GCF_010672485.1 Moorena sp. SIO2C4
TAAAGGGGGACTTTGAGTATGGCTCCCCCCTTATTAAGGGGGGCTGGGGGGGATCTAATATCTTGCGGAAAACTTTGAAAACACGCCCTAGTCCCCAGTTTTAGACCCATCTACAATAACCAGCATGTTGTGCCATCAGGGTTTTCTGTTGGTTGTTGAGTTTCAGTGTGGTCTTGAGAGCTTTGTACATGTTTAATGATATTGTTACAGGTTTTCCGTTAACTATTACCAACTCCCCTGGTCTTTCCCGAGCAGCTAAAGTGACTACCCAATCCTTTCATTCTAACCCACTGCGCCAGTGGTTAACTCGCTTTTCCCTATCCCTAGGCTTGAGTCTAGTATCTACATTCAGTGCAATTCCTGCCCTAGGAGCAGAGCGAATTACTTTCTTTGTTTCTCCCTTTGGACAATTTAATATTGGAATTGAAGACTTGGAAATATTTGCCAAAGATGGCACAATGACCAGGCAATTTGCCTATTATGCCAACTTTGCTACACCAATACAATTAGCAACACTGCGGATTCTACTAAACAGTCGATTTAATATATCTCCAAGATATGTTTATTTGTTCACTCGCTTACCGGTCGGTAAAACCTTACTGCGCCGATTGGGGAATGTAATAAAAGCAGATTTTAACCGCAATGGTTTCTATCCCTTACGAGGTGCTTTAATTTCCGCAGCCTCTGATCCAGAAGGCTTGAGCGTTATTAATGTATTGCGTAAATTTTCCCTAGAAACTATTTACCTGGATGTGGAACTAATTTCTGATGTTACTGATGAGCTATCAAGGCTATTTGTGGTAAATGATGTTGTATTTGGTGCCATTAAAAATCAGGCAAAAATACAGGGAGAAGGCTCAACATCCTTTGATTTTTCAGCACAACCAGATCTCAGGAATCCTGGAGGAATCGGTTGGCGTAAAGAAACCTTTGAGGTTTATAACTCTGAGCGTCAAGCTTCGTTTCCTGTTGATATTTATCTACCTAAGTCTTCAAAGCAAGGAGCAATAAGAGGCTCGATTCCAACTCTGGTTATCTCCCATGGTTTGGCTTCTGACCGCAATACCTTTGCCTATCTAGCGAAACATTTAGCATCTTACGGCTTTGCGGTTGCGGTCCCGGAGCATATTGGTACTAGTTCCGAACGCATTAATCAAATCTTTGCTGGCTTCGCAACTCCCCTCAATCCTACTGCGATCATCCATCGTCCTTTGGATGTAACGTATTTGTTAGATGAACTTTCGGCTAAAGCTAATTCTGACCCGAGTAAGTTTGGTAGGCTCAATCTAGAAGAGGTGGGAGTAATTGGTCAATCCTTCGGAGGCTATACTGTTCTTGCTCTAGGAGGGGCTAAACTAAATTTTGAACAGCTTACTAGTGACTGTAATGCGGCTCGACAGAACAATTTATCCTTAGATGTATCCCTGCTACTCCAGTGTCGAGGTACTCAACTATCCCCAGAAGACTATAATTTGGCAGACGAACGGGTAAAAGCCGTGATTGCTGTTAATCCGCTCAGCAACCCGATCTTTGGTGAAGCCGGGATGTCACAAATTCAGGTTCCGGTCATGATGGTCTCTAGTATAAAAGACATCTTTGCGCCACCTGTAGAACAACAAATTACCCCCTTCAGCTGGCTAACTACCCCAGAAAACTATCTAGTGGTGACAGAAGGAGGTACTCACTTTTCCTACCTGGGTGGGGCAGGAGAGGGTGTCTTACCGGTTCCACCTGAATTGATTGGGCCAGATCCTGCTATCGCTCGTCCTTACCTGATGGCACTTAGTACGGCTTTTTTCAAAACCTATATTGCTAAACAACCCCAATATGCTTCCTATCTCAGTGAGTCCTATGTCAAAGAGATTAGTCAAGACCCATTGAATCTGTTTCTGCTCAAGTCTTTCTAATTCCGATACTTTTTGGCTACTAAAGTCTACTAGATAGACCTTAGCCCACCAATGCAAGCTGCTCTCGCAGCCAGGGTGTATCTACCAAAGCTCTTAGGAATATCCCGCGAGCGCCATTGATGTCGCGATCCATTATTAGGCCATCAATCTTTGACTTAATAGCCTTGCTCCCACCAATGTTTACCATTTCTCCCGTCCAGCTCACAGTCTTGGAGGTATAGGCTTCACAGACATCTACTACTGTTTTTCCAGTTTCGGAGGCTTTATGTTTCAAAAACTCCTTGAATCTAAAGTGAGAAAATGTCAGCAAGTTCCGCACTGTCTTTGATCTGATCCTCCTTTTTCCTTTTTTAGACATTTCAGACGTCTCAAAAGTTGGAAGTAGGATCACATCAAAGCTATCTACCAAGAACCTAGCAGCTTTGTGATGGAGTTCGTTCACTAGGTTTTGAATCCTAATAACAATTCGCCTAGCCGCTTTTCTCATTCGTCGTTTTTGATTCCTCTTGGTCTTACTTATTTTTGAAAGTAAGTTATCAAGATGAGAGCAAAGTCGCTGAATGCGAGAAAAGTCTCCGTGCCCAATTTTGCCTATAGAATTCTCACTAAAAAACGTTAAGAATGTTCTAACACCGGGGTCTATCGCTACCACTCTACCTTGGTTTTCGGCATTTTTTTGAGTAGTCTGATGAGGAACCGTCAAGTGATAATCCCCATTGTTACTGGTCAATCTACAGTCGCCCCTGTTGTCAGGCAACGCCTCAGAAAAAGTCAAGCCTCCTAGCTTTGTATGGTAAATGCCTTTTTCTGAGACTGCTGACTTAGGGATGTAGCAAGACTGGACAGGATTTTTTCTAGATCTAAATCTAACTCGATTGATTTGTCCAGTCTTTTTGTACTTTTTCTTGGCCTCCCTCACGGCGGTGCAAGCATCCTTTATCGCTATCGATTTAATTTGATAAGGCACTTCCTTGCACCACTCGGGAAGGTCGTTTAATATTCCAGTCTTGATGGCTTTCCAGTTAGCCTTTACTTCCCCATCTTGAAGTATTTTAACGGTCTTGTTGAAAACGTAACGAGAAACTCCAAACCACTTACGAACTAAATAACGCTGCTCAGCACTTAGGAATATCCGAATCTTTCTTGATTTTTGCCCCGTACTTTCTGAGTCCGTGGACGCGACAAGAGAAGACGTGAATGATTCAGAGAATATCTGCGGTAAGTTCGGATTCTGGACAACTTTCAGGTTGGTCGAGAACCAAGATCTTTCCACCGTTGAGTTCTGCCAAGTATTCAAACAGTTCAAAACCGAATCTGGTAAGTCTGTCTCTACAGGCAACAACAATCGTGAGCTGACATCCCTGCATAAGTCGTTCCAGTATGGCTCTAAGACCTTTTCGTTTGTAGTTGAGTCCTGAGCCGATGTCTTTGATTACTTCTGCCTCTGGGAAGAGCGAGTGCATGTACGCGACTTGCCTGGCGAGGTCGTCAAATTGTTTGCTACTACTGACTCGGCAGTAACAGATTGTGACTGGTTCAGGGGCTTGTCGTTTTCCCAAAGTGGCAAGACTAACTGTA
>NZ_JAAHGN010000082.1:0-12867 GCF_010672485.1 Moorena sp. SIO2C4
TCTATTGCCTATTGTCTTGGGCGTAGCGCTATACTTCACCAGTCCTAGTTATATAACATGACCTGGATGAAAACCAGGTTTTGGAGGACTGTAGAGGTCTTCGAGAAATGGCGGTGGTGGTGGTCCTTCCCGCAGAATGATACAGTCGTGGGGTGGCGGTGGTCCTTCCCGCACAATGATCCAGTCCTCGATTGGAGGAGGTCCTTCTCGTATAATTGGGAAGTCTCGTATGTCATGGATCAATTTCGTCCCCCCCTTGATGTCTTTAGTTTTTTCGTGACCAAAATTGGTCACATACTCTAACGATTGATCATCACTGGGAGAATCCAGTTCGTAGATTTTAACAAAACTCGCGGAATTCCCCACCTTCTTTAAAGGTGTTGAAGTTACCGTAAGGATAGGGTCGCCTTTATGGTTAGTCGATTATGGGTAAAAGGGTTAAAACTTTTTGATTAAGGCTCCACTATCCTAAGGTTTCGTCTCTGGGATGGATAGCGAGACGAGGACTTGTTGCGAATCGTGTTATAATAAAGTTGGTCGATGACCCGCCTGACTGACTAAAAGGCTACCTTAAAGGTGTAAAAGTACTAGCAGAGCTCAGGGAAGAGACAAGCCCCGGCTGGTTGGCCATAGAGCCGTAATTCCAAGGTGAGTCTGTCGAAAAACTATACATCTGCGGAAGGCGGATGTCTGCCTGTGGACGCTGAGTAAGACCAACGCTAGCTTGCTGGTTGAGGCATCGGCGGATGAAGCGGGAAGCCCATTTGACGAATAAGACCGTCCCTGATTTGAGTTGAGATTGGAAGCCCCAGCCTCAGCGAAGCAGGCTGGGGTACTTCACCCATGTTGCAATGTAACGTTAAGTGGACAAATTTAACACTATAGCGGTTTTGAATTCGCTGAGGTACACAATTTTTTGATTTTAGGGAACAGGGAATAGGGAATAGGGAACAGGGAAAAAATCCGGCGTTGCTGATTCTGGGTATGGTTTCGCCCCCCTAGGGCGTGTTTTCTTGCCTCGGAGATCCCCCGTTGGTCCCCCTTAAAAAAGGGGGACTTTGAGTATGGCTCCCCCCTTTTTTAAGGGGGGCTGGGGGGGATCATAATCTTGCGGAAAACTTTGAAAACACGCCCTAGCCCCCCAAGCGAGGGATTGCTCGCTTGGGGGGAACAAAACTCTTAAAGTCCCCCAAGCGAGGGATTGCTCGCTTGGGGGATTTAGGGGGCTTTAACTTTCACCAGATAATCGCGCATTCATTCCTTAATTCAGCAACGCCAAAATTCTAGCCAAATTGATAGTGTTTTCTAACATTAGAAATAATCTTCCAGGTGCAAGACATTCCAGCTGGGAAAGTGACCAAATCTCCTTTGGCAATTTGAACTGGTTCACCACCATCTGGCGTGACAACTACTTCACCTTCTAGTAAGTAACAAATTTCCTGTTCATCGTAAGTCCAGGGAAATTCCGAGACTTCCTTTGTCCAAATTGGCCAATTTGAGACACCCAAGTTATCAAGATGGTCTTGGCTAGGACGTTCAATCATAATTTTATTGATATTGGTTGGTGTAGACATATAGCGTTTGTATTTGAGTTGTGAACAGAATCCTTAGGTAAAGGCAAGAGGCAAGAGGCAAGAGGCAAGAGGCAAGAGGCAAGAGGCAAGATTTAATCAAGTCAAGTATATAGGTATTTTTGATAAAAAAACAAATGGTATTCCTTGTTTAAACTTATTGGGAAATGCTATAGTTTTTGCAACTTAACCGTGTTCATTGGTAAGCATTCATTTTCATCAAAGCTATCAGCTAATACCCATAAGCTGGTCAGCTATCAGCTATCAGCTATCAGCTTTGGGCCTGTGGCCAGGCTACTGGAGGTGCTTTTGAATAAAATAAGCTGAAAGCTCAAGGCTGACGGCTGACGGCTGACCGCTGATAGCTTACATCCTAATCATATAGGGCATCGAGCAAAAACTTAGTAATCTGACTTTCCTCCATAGCTGACAAAAGCTTAGTGTCGGCAATATCTAACTTAGCGCCCGCAGCATGTAAATCATCATCTAAAGCAGTTAGAAAACCACGAGTAATGGGGTCTTCCCCCACTTGGGCAAACATCACACCCAGTTCTTCCTGAGAATCCATCTTATTAGTTGCTGCCACTAGCAATTTGACTACAGCCATGGGTGGCTTTGGTTCACTATCCAGGATGACGATAATAATATCACCGTTTGCTTTTGTCTGCTGGCGGGATTTACGGCTAAAGTGGTCATCAAGTGCAACTTTGAGCGGCTCAACCACATTGATGCTGTCTGAACCATAGGGCTGCTCAAACAGGTCAACTAATGCCTGACTAGTGGTGTTGTCATATTTTTGATAGGGAGTAGATGCAATATAAATAGTGAGTCCATCTGGATCAAGTTCCTCACATTTCTTTGCCAAGGCGATAATAGACTCCTGAGCTAGCAACCACTGCTTGTCCAGTCCAGGCAGGGTTCCAAAATTTTTAGAGGCATTTCTTGCCAGAATTATGGTGTAGTCTCGGTTTTGCAATAGGTCTTGAGACACAGTTATCCTCTGATCTCCATTAGCATCTTATCCTAAGTTTTCCCAGAAATCCTGATCAGATCCAATCAGGAGTTGGGAGAGTCTGGTTGAAAATGTTATTTTTCTATAGCTTTTTCTATAGCTAAGGAGTCCCAGACAAGTAAAGTGGACTGTTAAGAGTTGGAAACTTTGGGTCTCGGAATAGGGAACAGCAACGGTTTGAGCAACTTCAAGTTTCTTAACACAGTTCAAAAAAAAAAAAAATTAATAGCGTTTATATTAGTAATGAGATATAGAGCATTTTTTCCCTACTCTCTACTTCCTACTCCCTAAAACCTAGGACGAAAGTACCTTAATCAATGGATTACTGCTAGTGAGTACTCCTAGATGTCAGAGTACTTAGGTTTTATATATCTATAGGTGGGACGAGAGTCAAGCAGAATTTATTTACGATTAGGGTTGACAGGTTATTTTTTTCGTGCTAAATTTCTCATGGTGCCGAATTTCGTTGCCTCTCAAGGCTCAGAAACCTAAGTACACCTAAGTAAAGTTAAAACAGTAAAAAACTGTTGAAACGGAGCAAGTAAGCGTTGAAAAACGCTATCTACCAAGGAGGTTGAAACTTGAAAAATATCAGATTTTCAGACCTTGACGAGAAGTTTGACAATCTGGTAGAGTTGTGGCGCTTGAGAGCCCATTCTCAGCCTGAACAAATCCCTTATACCTTCAAGGAAAAAGGGGAAAAAGAAACTGCTCGTATCACCTATGAGGTATTAGAGCAACGCTCAAGGGCGTACGCCTGTCAGTTGCCGTCTCTGGGGGCAACGGGGGAACGAGCAATGCTCGCTAGTAGTACCACCAGGTATAGACTTCATTGCTGCTTTGTTTGGGTGCTTGTATGCTGGCGTAATTGCAGTGCCCACATATCCACCACCCCGACGCAGTCAAAATCTGTCTCGGTGGTTAGCGTACGCATACCTATGCAGAGGAAAGCACTAGAACAAAACCAAGTAATACCAGTCTGTAGCTAGGTTACAGGTGTCCGTAAGGTTATAGGTTGTGGTCAGCCATGGTTAGACCAGAAAATTGCGTACGTTATTGGCAAACAATAGTGGTGAATCCAAATTGAGTATATGAAAAATGAGCAAGAATTTTCTACTTTAATTGACCTTCTTCAATATCGCTCCCACTATCAATCTGCTCGAAAAGCTTACAGTTTCCTACAGAATGGGGAAAAAGAGGTAAATAGCCTAAGTTACAAAGAATTAGATGAAAAAGCCAGGGCAATTGCTGTAGAACTTCAAAAACAAGTAGATAGGAATGAAAGGGCTTTACTCCTATATCCACAGGGACTAGAATTTATCGCCGCCTTATTTGGGTGTTTGTATGCAGGAGTGGTTGCCATTCCGGCACCACCACCAGACCCAATTAGACTGAAGCGGACACTACCTAGGCTTGAAGCAATTGTCTTTGATGCCCAAGCTTCGGTAATACTTACTGATTTTTCCAAGTATTCCCAACTCAAAGAATCCACTTCTCAGTTGTCTTCAGAATTCCAAAGCATCAAATGGATAGTTAGCGATAAAATTCCTATTTCGCTATCACAAAAATGGCAAAAACCAGATCTAAATGGCGATACTCTGGCTTATCTTCAATACACATCCGGCTCCACTTCAACACCAAAGGGTGTGATGCTAACCCACAAAAATTTAATACACCACTGTAGTTACATAAAAGAAGCTTGGGGTTATACATCAGACAGTATCGCCACAACGTGGGTTCCCCATTTTCACGATTATGGACTCGTTGATGGACTAATCCAACCGCTATATTCCGGTATTCCCTGCTATGTGATGTCGCCCATCGCCTTCTATATGCGACCCATTCGTTGGCTACAGACAATTTCACGCTACCGAGTTACCCATAGTCAAGGACCAAATTTTGCCTACGAACATTGCCTAAGAAGAACCACAGCAGAACAAAGGGCGAATTTAGACCTAAGTAGTTGGCGTACAGCTAGCAACGGAGCCGAGCCAGTTCGCCAAGAAACAGTGGAAAATTTTATTGCCACTTTTGAACCATTTGGTTTCCGTAGGGATGCTCTTTATCCAGCTTATGGACTAGCGGAAGCAACTTTGTTGGTTTCGACTAAAAAACATGGGGAAAAAGCCAGGGTGTTGACCTTAGCAGCAGAAGCCCTAGAAAAAAATAAAATTGTAGTAGTATCACCAGCAGACAAAGATCAGGTAGTACGATTTGTAGTTAGCTGTGGACCTCCCATTGGTGGGATGAAAGTGGCGATCGTTAATCGAAACACTTTGAGAAAATGTCAACCAGATCAGGTAGGAGAGATTTGGGTCTGCGATCCTAGTATGGCTGTAGGATACTGGCATAGGTTAGAAGAGACAGAAAAGACTTTTCATGCAAACCTTGCCGAAAGTGGTGAAGGGCCATTTATGCGCACAGGGGATTTAGGATTTTTGAAAGATGGGGAACTATTCATTACAGGGCGTATCAAAGACGTGATTATTATTCGTGGTCGCAACCATTATCCCCAAGATATTGAATTGACCGTGGAAAAAAGTCACCCATCACTGCGTTCTAGTCATGGAGCAGCATTGGCAGTGGAGATTAAGGGAGAAGAACGTTTAATAGTGGTTCAGGAGGTGGAGCGTAGTTACCAAAAGACACTAGATCTAAATGAGGTAGTGGGAAATATTAGAGAGGCAGTTACAGACGAACATGATCTACAGGTGTATTCTGTAGTATTAATAAAAGCTGGGAGCATTCCTAAAACATCAAGTGGTAAAATACAACGCTCTGCTTGCCGAGTTAAGTTTTTGGAAGGAACATTAGACCAGTTGGAAGCCAGGGGAAAAGTGGCAAGTAAAAGACAAGCAGCGGTCTCCACTTAAATGGAGGTAGTTTTGATGGGTTGATTTGATAAAGATTGATGATATAATTTGATGGAATTTACCGAGATACCGCCAATTATGTAACCGGGAAAATTAGGCCCTAGATCCTTAGTATTAAACAGGTGTTATGGCCTTGTAAAAAATGAAAAAATTTAGAAAATGGTAACCAAGGAGACAGTTTGATGTCAATTCCAATGGATGTGACCAAAGAATCTTTTAAACCAGCCAAAACTCAAAAGTCAAAAACTATATTAAATGACTACATAAAAGGTCTCCAGACCAAACACTTTCTGTTGTACAATGTCATTCCAGCAATCGGAACAGTAATAGCGATCGCTTTACTATGGTGGTACCCGATCAGTAGCGTGGAAATAGGACTACTAATAGGAATGTGGGCATTGAGTATGATTGGGATGAGTTTGGGACTACATCGCTACTTTGCCCATCGTGCTTTTAAAACCAGCGAGACGATGAGAGTCATTTTAGCAATTCTAGGTTGTATGGGCGCTCAAGGACCTGTAGTCTCCTGGGTAGCAGTGCATCGTCGCCATCACGAGTACAGCGACCTGCCTGGTGATCCCCATTCCCCAAATCCCGAATTACTAGGGGAAGGAATATTTGGGAAATTACGAGGTCTGTGGCACGCCCATGTGGGTTGGCTAACAAACCACGAGTATCCTAACCCGATGTATTATGCGCCAGAATTGATGCGAGACAAAACCATTAGCAAGATTAATCGCCATTATGTAGTGTGGATAGTTTTGGGTCTGCTAATGCCAACTATTTTAGGAGGAATTATTCATGGCTCTTGGATAGGGGCTGTGGAAGGTCTTCTGTGGGGTGGATTTGTAAGGATGTTTGTGGTAGATAACTCCATTTTAAGTATCAATTCATTTTCTCATGCTTTTGGGACTCATCCTTTCGATAGTAAAGACCAGAGTCGGAACAATATTTGGGTGGCTATTCCTACTTTTGGAGAATCCTGGCAGAATAATCACCATACTTTTGAAAATTCGGCAGCGATCGGGTTAAAATGGTGGCAAATAGATTTAGGTTACTGCCTAATTTGGTTATTGGAAAAATTAGGTTTAGTTTGGGATGTGAAGTTGCCAAGCGCCAAAATGCTCGAAGCTAAGAAGTTAGCTTGATTGTTCAGAAGAAATAAAAATAGGAAACCTGAACAAGATTAGGAGGTGTAACTATCATTAATTGGTGAGAGCTGATGATAGTTACACGTATCGTCAATAATTTCAGTAAAATCTAGTAACTCCCCATCAATAAATTATGGAAAACTTAACCGTAGAGACCGAAAACCTGACTAGTGTAGATAATGGAAGTATAGAGAATAAGAATCAACCCACAGTAGATGAGGTTCAGGAGTGGTTGATTTCTTATCTGTCACAACTATTAGATCTAGAAATTGAAGAAATATCGACAAGTACTTCTTTTAATCGTTACGGTCTAGATTCTTCAGCCTCAATATCTTTAACAAGCGATTTCGGGGATTGGCTATCAAAAGAAATAGACCCAACAATTCTGTATAGTTACCCCACAATAGAAGCTATGGCAGAGCACTTTGGTGCATAATATTTGTTGAAATTCACTGGTGATTGCTGAGAGGATATCTGAAAAGTTTTTTGATCCTGAATTTTGCCCCCCTGACCCCCCAACTTTGGGGGAAACAAGAGTCAATTTGCTTCTAAAAGTCCCCCAGAGGGGGACCAACGGGGGCTTGGATGTAGCAAATGAGACTTCTCAGACAACCTCTGAGGGATATCTGATATATTCCTCAGCCATAGTGTAGCCAATAAATAGTTTGTCAGTAAATCACCTCTAACTGTATTAGATTAGTAATACAGATATTAATAAAAATTAATATTAAGTCTGAAAAAAAAATCAAATGTTAAAATAATTTTGGGGGATACATAGAGCTATAAACCAAAACTAAATTTTAAACAAATAATTTTAAAATAATTTATGTAAATAACAAATTCGAGAATAAAATAGTTAAATACCAATGAATAAAGAACCAATAGCAATAATAGGAATGGGATGTCGTTTCCCAGGAGCTAAAAATCCCGAAGAATTCTGGGAATTACTGTGTAATGGTATAGACGCAATTACCGAAGTGCCAGCTTCTCGGTGGGATAACGAATTATTTTATGACGCCGACATCTCCAAGCCAGGGAAAACGAACAGTCGGTGGGGTGGCTTTCTAGAGCAAGTAGATCGATTTGACCCGAATTTTTTTGGTATTTCTCCCCGAGAAACCCAAACAATGGATCCCCAACAACGGCTATTGCTGGAACTAGCTTGGGAAGCTTTAGAAGACGCTGGACAACCACCAGAAGAATTGGCAGGTACACCCACAGGGGTATTCATGGGGGTATCAAGCTTCGACTACTACGAACTCATCGCCCAAAATCCCAGTAACTTTAGTACCTATACAGGCACAGGTAACTTAAATTGTATTAACGCCAATCGCCTCTCATACTTTTTCGACTTCCATGGACCGAGCATGGCCATAGATACTGCCTGTTCTTCATCCCTGGTAGCAGTACACTTAGCTTGTCAAAGCCTGTGGAGTGGAGAATCTAGCCTAGCTTTGGTGGGAGGCGTACATATGGTGACATCGCCGTGGATGTCAGTAGCCTATGCCCAAGGAGGATTTATGGCTGCTGACGGTAGGTGTAAAACCTTTGATGCCAAAGCTGATGGTTATGTCCGCAGTGAGGGTGCAGGGTTAGTGATACTGAAACCACTATCTCTTGCCCTGGCTAACAGAGACCGCATCTATGCCTTAGTCAAGGGAAGCGCAGTTAACCAAGATGGATACAGCAACGGACTGACAGCCCCCAATCCCTTGGCACAGGAAGCGGTGTTACGGGCAGCGTACAAAAATGCAGGAGTTTCACCAGGTCAGGTTCAGTATATAGAAGCTCACGGGACTGGGACAAAACTGGTAGACCCGATGGAGATGAAAGCCTTAGGAGCAGTGCTTTCTGTTGGTCGTGCTCCTGGTGACTACTGTGCAGTCGGTTCAGCTAAAACCAATATCGGACATTTAGAAGCACCAGCAGGTATTGCCGGATTAATTAAAGTGGCGCTGTCACTTCACTATCGCCAGATTCCACCAAGTCTAAATTTCACTGAGCCGAATCCTTATATCAAGTTTGACGAAATACCATTGCGAGTACAGGAAACTCTGACACCTTGGCCAGAAAAATCAATGCCAGCGTACGCAGGTGTGAGTTCCTTTGGTTTTGGTGGCACTAACTCCCATGTGGTGTTGGCAGAAGTAGAGAACAAAGAACTCTTAATAGGGAACACGGAAGAAAAACGGTTAGAACGTCCAGTAAATCTGCTTACGCTCTCAGCGAAAACGGAAGAAGCTCTAGAACAGTTAGTGACCGGTTATGAGCACCACTTGAAAAAACATTCAGAATTGGCAATAGGAGATGTTTGTTATACAGCCAATGTGGGGCGTACGCATTTCAAATATCGCCTCGCTGTTGTCACCAAATCAACAGAGCAGTTACAGGAACAATTAAAGGCTACCGCAGAAAGAGAGGAAACACCAGGAGTTTTCAAGGGTCAAAAGATTGGTCGCAAGCGTCCTAAAGTCGCCTTCCTTTTCACCGGTCAAGGTTCCCAGTATGTAAATATGGGACGGCAATTGTATGAAAGTCAACCTACTTTTCGTCAAGGGTTAGATCAATGTGATGAAATCCTACGTCCGTATTTGGAACATTCGCTTTTAGAAGTACTTTATCCTCAAGAAGCACAAAACTCAAGTTCTTCTTTGCTAGACCAAACTGCTTATACCCAACCGGCTCTATTTGCTATTGAATATGCCTTAGCCAAGTTATGGTTTTCTTGGGGCATTAAACCAAATGTGGTGATGGGCCACAGTGTGGGAGAATATGTGGCAGCTTGTATTGCAGGAGTTTTCAGTCTTGAAGATGGTTTGAAGTTAATTGCCATGCGTGGCAGGTTAATGCAGCAGTTGCCTGCTGGTGGCAAGATGGTATCGTTGTTGGCATCGGAGGAGCGGGTCAAAAAGGCGATCGCGGACTATAGTTCCCAAGAGGGGTTGGAGAAGTCCGCTGTCAGCATTGCTGCCATCAATGGGCCAGAAAGTATAGTGATTTCTGGTGAGAGTGAAGCGATCGCAAGTATTTGTAGTAAACTAGAAGTAATGGGAGTTAAGACTAAACAGTTACAGGTATCCCACGCTTTCCATTCTCCTTTGATGGAGCCAATGTTGGCCAAGTTTGAAACTATAGCCAAACAAGTCACTTATAACAAGCCTCGAATCAAACTTATTTCTAATGTCACTGGCAAACTGGTAGGTGATGAGATCACTTCTGCTGAATATTGGGTTAACCATGTCCAGCAACCAGTGAGCTTTGCCCAGAGCCTGAAAAATACGTATCAAGAGGGTTGCAAACTGTTCCTAGAAATTGGACCCAAACCAATATTACTGGGGATGGGACGTCAATGTGTACCAGAAGATGTAGGAGTATGGTTACCATCATTACGTCCAGGAGTGGATGAATGGCAACAAATGCTCTCTAGCTTAGGACAATTGTATGTAAAAGGAGCCAAAATAGATTGGTCAGGGTTTGACTCTGACTATAGTCGTCAGAAAGTAGCATTGCCGACTTATCCATTCCAACGGGAACGTTATTGGATAGAAACCAACAACAACTTCTGGCCTAAACAGCAATTTTCAAAAGGGGAAAACCTCCATCCCCTATTAGGTCAAAAGCTAAATTGTGCAGGGGAACAACAAATATTTGCATCACAAATAGGAGAAAAATCACCCAATTATCTCAGCCACCACCGAGTATTTAATCAAGCACTATTTCCCACAACCGGCTACCTAGAAATAGCAATAGCAGCAGGAAATCACCAATTAAAAACACCCCAGATAGTAATAGAAGACCTAACCATAGGTAGAGGATGGATACTACCAGCAGGAGAATTGACAAATGCCCAAACCATACTCACCCCAACAGACAACCAAAGCTACAAGTTTCAAATATTTTCTCAACCAGAACAACAGGAGTGGAGACTCCACACCACAGGAAAAATCAGAAAAGAGTCAACCCCCCCTACTCAGACAAAAATTGACCTAGAAAAATACAAGAGTGAATTTAATCAAGCAATAGAAGTCAAACAACATTATCAAAAATGTCAACAAGTAGGGATAGACTACGGAAATA
This sequence comes from Moorena sp. SIO2C4, assembly GCF_010672485.1. Classification (NCBI taxonomy): domain Bacteria; kingdom Bacillati; phylum Cyanobacteriota; class Cyanophyceae; order Coleofasciculales; family Coleofasciculaceae; genus Moorena; species Moorena sp. SIO2C4. Next base: position 10,685 of record NZ_JAAHGN010000082.1, read on the forward strand.
GCTTTCAAGGCATTCAAGAATTGTGGTCGGGTACAAACCAAGCACTAGCTTATATCAAACTCCCCGAAGAATTGATAACACAAACAAGGGACTATAATTTCCATCCAGCACTATTAGATGCAGCCTTGCAAGTAATATTTCAGGCACTCCCAGCAACAGATAGTGACCAAACTTATCTGCCAGTAGGAATAGAAGAATTCAAACTATATAAGAATCCCGGGCTGAGTCTATGGGCCTACGCATCAGTAACCAGTCCCGAAGTGAAAACTCCAGAAAGTTTAACGACTCTTGTCACCATAGTAACTCCTTCAGGAGAAATAATTGCCAACCTCAAAGGTTTACAACTAAAACTAGCAACTAAACAGACCCTACTGGGAACAGAAACCGAATCAATAGAAAATTGGTTGTATGAAGTAGAGTGGAGAAGCCAAGGTATTTTAGGTAAACTACTCCCTCCAGATTTCCTGAGACCTCCTGTAGAAATTGCCCAAAAATTAGCTCCAACTCTGACAGAATTAGTAACTCAAGTAGATCAGAAAAGAACAGGGTCTATTGAAACAAGCTTAGAAGAATTAACTGTAGATTATATAGTACAAGCATTGCACGAAATGGGTTGGTCATACAAACCAACAGAAAGCTTTGAATTTGATGCAGCAGTCAAAAAATTAGGCATAGTTCCCAGTCAGAGACAACTGTTTAAGCGTCTGCTACAAATATTAACAGAGGTGGGAATACTCAATTATAATCAGCAGCAGTGGCAAGTGGAACAAACCTTAGCTCAAGTCAAGCCTACTGAAAAAAGCCAGAGTTTACAGAATCAATATCCAGAAGAAGCAGCAACATTGACACTACTGGAACGTTGTGCAAGTCAATTAAGTGGGGTATTACGAGGAGCAATAGACCCAGTTCAGTTAGTTTTCCCCCAAGGAGATTTGACCACAGCGACTCAACTTTATGAAGAGTCAACAGTAGCTAAAGTGATGAACACAATAGTAGAAAAATCCATCACCAAGGCTATAGAAAAATTACCTAAAAGCCGAGGCATACGGTTGTTGGAAATCGGAGCGGGAACAGGAGGGACGACCAGCTATATCCTGCCTCATCTAAATCCCCAGCAAACCGAATATATATTCACCGATATAGGGGCATTATTTACAGCAAAAGCCCAAGATAAATTCCAGGATTATCAATTCATTAGCTATCAAACCTTAGACATAGAAGTAGATCCGAAAAGTCAAGGATTTGAGGCTAATCAATATGATATAATTATTGCAGCCAATGTCCTCCATGCAACCACAATTATGAAGCAGACATTATCCCATGTGCGAGAACTATTAGCAGATGGGGGAATGTTAGTGTTGTTAGAAGTAACAACTGCTCAACGATGGTTAGATTTAGTATTTGGACTGTTAGAAGGATGGTGGAAATTCAATGATTATGAATTACGACCAGATTATCCTTTGCTGAGTAGAGACCAATGGCAAAAGGTGTTGAGAGAAACAGATTTTACCGAAGTAGTCACCATGCCAGAAGTGGAGGGAATGGCAGAAACATTGTCAGGGCAAACGGTAATTGTAGCTCAAAGCTCTCAAACGAAGTTAGAACAAACGAATGATGGTTCTAAGAGTTGGTTGATACTAGCAGACAAAGAGGGAATAGGTAAACAGTTAGCAAGGCAACTGAACTCAGTGGGAGAGGTTTGTACTTTAGTGTTTGCTGGAGAAAAGTATCAACAGATAGCTCCCGCAGAATTTACCATTAATCCCAACAACCTTGAAGATTTTGAGGAAGTAATAGAGACAGTAGCAGGGAAATCACCATCATTATATGGAGTAGTACAATGTTGGACGACGGAAGCCGGAGTGGGGCAAACTGTTAATTCTGAGGAGTTAGGAAGTTTGTCTAAGCTAGGGTGTGGCACAACTCTATCTTTAGTACAAGCATTGGTAAAAGCAGGGTTATCCATTGTACCTCGATTATGGTTAGTGACGAGTGGTGCTCAAGCAGTGTCGTCAAATCATCCGGTCATACCAGGAGTAGCCCAATCTTCGGTGTGGGGAATGGGCAAAGTGATTAGCTTGGAACATCCAGAATTGAACTGTACTCGTATAGATTTAGACCCAGAGGAGACTATAGAGGGTCAAGCTGATGCACTCTTTAATGAAATCTGGTCGGAGGATTCC
>NZ_JAAHGN010000820.1:0-3485 GCF_010672485.1 Moorena sp. SIO2C4
TACAGAACATGCGGAAACTAGCAACGGCTAATCCTTCGGAACGGCGAAACACTAGTCCGGTTTCTGGTTCATGATACTGCCAATTGCTGGCAGCTCCAGCATCGAGCAGGACGCTAATGATGACTAAGTCGAATTTGGTTTGGGCTTTTTGGAGTGGAGTGAATCCTGCCAATTTCTGGTCTAGTTCCCGAAGACGAGGGACATTTCCTACCTCAAAATGCCGCCAGCGACTATGAAATGGAATCTGGAAATCGGGGTAGTGCTGGTGCATTACCTCGATGACATAGTTAGCTACTTGCTCTAGCTTGGTTAAATTGCAGCGAAAGTACTGCAACTGGTCAGCACTAGCTAAGGTGAAAATGCGATCGCATCTCTCCCGAATTGCCAATGGGGTTCTTAAGTAAGCGATTAACTGCTGTTGTGCATTATCCACAGGTGACATAGGCAACAGGAAATTACGGAATAGGCAATTCGGGGTTAACTAAGCACTATTGACTATTGACTATTGACTATTGTGACTATTGACGATAAATACTAATCGGCTAAACCGCGCCCTTGAATTTCAGCTAATGCGATCGCATCTTGTTCAGTTGTATTTTCAGTGTAATAACCAGCAGCTTTTTTGGCAGCGATTTCTACTTGGGCATCAGCGGGAATTAAATGTTCTGGAATGGGAATGCGCTGAATAATCTCAATACCGGATTCAACGATAGCGTTATATTTCATATCGCTCATGGAGACAAAACGGTCAATTCGTTTAATTCCCAGCCAATTGAGCACATCAGGCATTAGTTCTTGGAAGCGCATATCTTGAACCCCAGCGACACACTCTGTACGGTTGAAGTAGGCATTAGCGCTATCACCTCCTTGCTGACGTTTCCGGGCATTATACACTAGAAACTTAGTTACTTCACCTAAGGCGCGACCTTCTTTACGGAAATAAACAATGACACCTGCACCTCCAGCTTGGGCTGTTTGGACACAGACTTCTAGACCATGGACTAGATACGGACGACAGGTGCAGATGTCGGAACCGAAAACATCAGAACCATTACATTCATCATGAACTCGTACAGCCAGCAGTCGATTGGGTTCAGTAATGGCTGCTACATCACCAATTAAATAAACAGTGATACCACCAATCGGGGGTAAGAATACCGTTAAATCGGGGCGAGTGATCAGTTCTGGGAACATGCCACCGGTTTGCTGGAATAGAGCACGGCGCAGGTAACTTTCCTGAATGTCCAATCGCTGGGCAATTCCCGGTAGATACCAAACCGGGTCAATTGCTACTTTAGTGACTACTAAACTACCATCGTTTTTAATAATTTTGCCATCAATTGCTAAACGCTTTTTATCTACAGCATCCTGTAGTTCTGGCATATTAATATGAGCTTTGGTGATGGCAATCGTGGGTCTAATGTCATATCCCTGCTGATATAAATCGCTATAAACCTCACCTACCATCGCCCCAAAGGGGTCGAGAGAGACAATCAAATTAGGGTCAGTCCAACTGGGATGAGGACCAATGGGAACGATGGGAGCAGTGTTGGTGAGATCCGGGCGGTGATTGGGCTCGAGTGTGCCACTGGCTACGGCTAAAGCTCGATACACTGAATAGGAGCCTGAGTGAGTACCAATAACATTGCGATGAGCTGAGTTAACTAAGGTACCGACAATAGGTCCTCGTTTGAGGGGGTCACTTTCTCCCCAGTTAATTGCTGGAGAATTGCATCTAGAAGAGTTAGGATGGGAGGTTAAAACAATATGCTTGGGTTTGGTTATAGTTTTTGAATCTTCCATTATAGTTAATCTGTAGAATGCACCAACGAGTGTCTAGGTCTTAGTATCTAAGACTTGGTTAATAGGGATAAACTACTATAGTAACAATTTATAACAGGACTATCAGTAGTTTCTATTACTATTGCTATAGTGGGCAAGAATTATGCAACCAGTGCCTTGATCTGTAACATACAAAAAACCACATTATGCCACCATGACTCCAACCTAAATTGCTCACAATCTAGTCTCACAAGCTAGTTATAACAAGGGGTTTCGTATTTTTGGATTTATTATATTTTTAGCGTCCGCGCTCTTAACTTAGGGGCATTAATATTATGTATCTATGAAAAAAAATCGCCTTCTATGTTTTATTTTATCACTATTATTGGTCATCTTTGCTGTTGGCAGGATTTCTTCTGCCCAGATAACCGATCCCATTCCCGAGCAAATTAAAAAGTCAGAACTCTCTGTGGGATTGGAAGAAGTTGTTCAAATTCCCAATAGTGGAACTGGAAGAAACAAAGCTGCTCGCTTGAACCTGCTTACCCATGCAGGAGATGGTAGCGGACGATTATTTGTTAACGATATGCGTGGCAAGTTGTATGTCATTGTTGACGGCACTGCTACTGTTTATATGAATCTGAAAAAATTAATTTGTGCAGACTTTACTTATGAAACTCCTCAACAGGGCTTCGCTTATTTTGCTTTTCATCCAGAATTTGCTCAGAATGGAATTTTTTATACTGTAACTAGCGAAGTTAAAACTGGCAGTACTCCTGACTTCCCCGTTACCAAACCAATTATTGACAGTAACAAGAAGATTATCGAAAGTGCCCACCACGATGTAATTCGCGAGTGGAAGGCAACAAACCCTTCTAGCAATACTTTTGTCGGAACATCCCGTGAGATTTTGCGCATTGAAGAGCCTTACCCAGATCATAATGTTGGACAATTGGGCTTTAATCCCAATGCTAAACCAGGGGATGATGATTATGGCTTGCTCTACATTGCTGTAGCTGATGGCGGTAGTGATGGCTACCCTGTTAGCGATACCGAAGCTCACGGACGTTGGGTCTTTTTGGCATGGTCTCGGTGGGTTTTTCGGTGGCCGCTCATCAGGATTCACCATGGCTCAATTACTTGTCTGTTCTGAGTTTCACACGACTTGAACCCTGAGGCAATCCCCCCTCTTGACAAAAGGCTTTTTCTCTTAACTTGTCACCAATGACCGGGGGCTTTCTTCTCGCAAATCTTTCCAATGCTAGCGCTTCCCCTTTCTCTAGAAATCCCTGGCGGATTCGACCCACTGTGTTGCGATGCCGATTCAGAGCTTGAGGGATTTCGTTATCTGTCCATGAACTCGATTGCCAGCTCTCCTTCATCGGACATCAAAAAGATTTGTGCATGAAGGATTTTTTGGGCTGGTGCCTGTCCATCATTCAACTCCAAGGGGACTCCCGTTATACCCGCGCATGTTAGCGGGAGGGGAATTGGAGACTGGATCTGTTGCGCTTTTTGATAATCTATGCTAGGATTATCGTATATTAATGTACCTTTTAGGTGCCGGTCGGCAAGCTGAAAAGCCTCTGCTAGAAGGATAAACCAATAAAAACCTTGAAAAAGTAAGCCCAATGATTTGAACGGAGGGTGTAGAGGCTTTTTGGCTCAGCCGTTAAGGGTTTTCTACTCTTAAGAATCCCTCA
>NZ_JAAHGN010000821.1:0-3484 GCF_010672485.1 Moorena sp. SIO2C4
GTAGAGTTGTGGCTTTATATTACACTAATCAGGCAAGAATTATGAATGCTTTCATATTTTGTCAAGATATAGTTGCTATCCATACTAACTTTAGAATTTTAGGCAGTGTTAGATCTACTTTAGGGTCTGTGGTTCATGGTGTGTCTTCAGAGTTTGTTCTGGCATATAATGCCGAGTCCCTGTAGCCAAGCTATCTTGCCAACGCCACTGGAGATTTTCAATCGGTACTACATCCCAGATGTATCGACCAGTGAGCTTAGACTGCCAGAATTTCCAATCGGGACTGCCTTTTCTACGATTAGGACCACCTAGGAACTTGATGGCTGCATCATTGATCATCACAATTCGTCCCTGCATGTCAGTGGAAATCACTGCGTCGGTTAGACTTTGCAGGATATCTTGCTGATATTGCTTTTCAATCAGGACCCTTTCAAACAGCTGGGCATTTTCCAGAGCTATGCCTGCCTGAATATTAAACGCCCGCATAAACTCTTGATCAGAGCTGGTAAAGTAGCCTTGGTGCTTGTTGATTAACTGGGTCACACCGATTAATTTATTTTTGGAGTTAAATACCGGCATACAAAGAATACTTTCGGTGCGATAACCGGTTTGTTTGTCAGTGGTCGGGTCAAAACGGTCGTCTTTATAGGCATCTGGAATATTGAGCGGCTCACCAGTGGATGCTACATAACCAGCAATACCTCGGTTGGCTGGTATTCGGATTTCTATGGTGTTTTGTCCATCCGCTGTAGCTACCTTACTCCAAAGTTCGTTGCGTTCTTGGCATAGCAAAAATAGCGTAGAGCGGTCCGCTTGCATTAGATCCCGAGCCTGCTCCATCACTAAACTTAGGGTTTGTTCGAGCTTCAGGCTCTTCCCCAGAGACTCAGTTGCCTTGAGCAGAGCAATCACTCCCCTTTGGTTACGAGCTGCCTGTTGAAATGATTGGCAGGCTTCGAGGATGATGCCAAGGTCGTCGGCAAAGTTCTCAAATTGCTTTTCGTTGGTACTATCGAAGGGCACACCGCCAGTTTTATTCAAAAAATTTATTACAGCAATCACCTGGTTATTGCGATTAAAAATTGGCATACACAGGAGGCTTTGGGTACGATAGCCAGGGATTTCGTCAAATTCTGGGTTAAATAGGGGATGATGGTAAGCAACTGACGTATTGAAAGACTTGCCAGTGGCAGCAACATGACCCACAACACCCTGATTGTGGGGAATCCGGCGTTCTATGGTTTTGTCCGTGTGAGGTTGGGGGATGTTTGCCCATAGTTGACCTGTGTCGGTGTCAACCATGAAAATAGTGGCTTGGTCTGCCTGTAGGACTTGACCAACTTTTAGGGTTAAAGCCTCTATAACCTGCTCTAGCCGAGTTTCCAGAGCATCATTATTGATCAGTGCGATCGCTCCCAGAAACTGTTGAAAATCAGCAGCAAAGAAATCTAACCAGCAGCTAAATTGAGGAATGGATAGGGTTTTGATGCGGTCAATTAGATGGCTGGTTTGTGAGGGTTGAGTTAACTGAGATAATGTAGCAGTAACACTACTGGTATTCGGTCTTGTCATACTTCGTCTGCTCCTGCCTTTGGAGGCGCGTGAGGGCAAGTCAACTGGGCAGATAAGAATTGCTGCGTTGATAAGTCTTCTATCGTCTTTGACTTCAAGAACATGAATTGACACCCTGGCTATAAGTAGATCTGAGGATATACCTATCCTGATTACAAGTTTGGCATATCTCTACAGTCAAAATCAGTACCCTAGGGGGTACTTTCTAGACTATAGGTTTCCCTAAAACTGTTAAGGATTGTACAATTACAATAGTTAAGTTTTCGATAAGATTTTGTAATAAAGTCAGTAAGCTCAACCCCATTACGCCCCCTGAGACCCTGAAACCCTTCCTTGACATGCTCCCTATGACTAGGCATAAACCCTTGAATTAGGCAGGCTTAATTAAGCCTTAGGTGATTAAAACTTCACACCTAACACCTAAAACCGCTACTGGTGTCAGACCTGTGGGATGCTTACCTCAATGTCGGGAGGAGGATGTGGTTGTCTATGAAGATCTCAAGATACAAAACATGGTCAAGAATCATCATTTGGCTAAGTCGATTTCTGATCCAGGTTGGTATCAATTCACCCAATGGTTAGAATACTTTGGAAAAATCTGGGATAAAACTGTGATATCGGTCAACCTCCACTTCACATCTGCCGATTGTTCTAACTGTGGTTATCGGGTGAAAACATCCCTCAGCACCCGGACTCATAAATGTCCTCGTTGTCATCTAGAAATCTGTCGTGATCCCAACGCAGCTCTCAACATTTTGAAGCGGGGATTAGAGGTTTTAGGTGTTGAGTACAACAGTACCCTAGGGCATAGGAAACTGCCGTTAATACGGAAACGCGCAGGCGTGAGTTCGACCGCTGTTGATGAAGGGAAACCTAATTCAAGAAGTTGTCTGATTGAACCTTGAATCACATATTGTGAGAATCCCCCGTTATCATCTCCGATTTAACGGGGGAGTATGTCAAGCAGCGGAAGACATGGATTCGGAAAACACGATAGTCTGGTAGTAATGTTGCAATTGGCGTGTAGCAGCTGACCAACTCCAGCGTTCAGCTTCTGCTCTAGCATTGCGGCGCAGAGTTTCCCGTTCCTGCTGTTGTGCTAAGAGACGCTGGGTTGCTGCGATCGCTCCTTGCTCATCTGCTGGATCGTATAAATACCCATTCATCCCATCCGTGACAATATCGGGAATCCCTCCAGAGTTGGCTGCTACCACAGGACAACCTGCTGCCATCGCTTCTAGTAAGACTAGTCCTAAGGTTTCTGTCCTAGAAGGAAAGATAAATGCATCAGCAGAGGCAAAGGCCGATCCGAGGGTTGTACCGGTAAGGTAACCCACGAAATGAGTCGGGGTGCCAGCAAAGTGTGCTTCTAGTTCCTTACGGTGGGGTCCATCCCCTACTAATGCTAGGCAAGCGTTGGGAATTGCTTCTAGCACTAGCTTGATCCGCTCAATTTCTTTTTCAGCAGAAAGACGGCCTACATAAAGGAGTATGGGGCTGTCTGGATTTCCTTGGGAAAGATGCGATCGCATTTGGGATGAAGCTAACTCTGGTTGGAACGTTTCCGTATCCACACCTCGCTGCCACAAGTCTACTCGCTCAACACCATGGTCTCTTAATTCCTGTACCATAGCATTAGAGGTACACAAATTCAGCTCAGCTTGATTGTGACTAACCTTAATTAACTCCCACATAACTCCTTCGAGCATACCCAATCCGTAGTGCTGGAGGTACTGAGGTAAATGGGTGTGGTAGGAGGCGACCAAGGGAATATTCATCACCTTGGCATAATACAGCCCTCCCAACCCTAATACTGCTGGGTTGACAACATGGATCAAATCTGGCTGAAACTTTTCTAATACCCCACCAATGGAGGGTCGTGGCAGGGCTAGCTTTAATTCGGGATACAGGG
>NZ_JAAHGN010000822.1:0-3482 GCF_010672485.1 Moorena sp. SIO2C4
TACTAGTTATTAAGCCTCCTATCGTTAACTGACCTAAACTCATCGTCCGATGTCGGCTACCAACAGCTAACCAAAGATTTGTTGATGTGTCAGTTAATGCGGAAATCGCATAATTATTAGTGAATTCACTAATTATGGGCAATTTGCCTGAGCCAATAACTATTTCAATTAATTGCTAGTAGCCTTCCCTTGACAGCAGGGGTTTAGATTGTCGGGTATGGGGTATGGGGAAAATCTGGTGTTAGTGATCCGAGTTTCAAGGGTGGCGTTGTGCCATCTTCTGTTCACACCCCCATCAGCTCTCTCTCCCACTCCCTAAACCCTACACCCTATACCCCACAAGGGAAGGGAAGCGTTTGACCTCACTCAAGGAACCACCCACCACAGCAACACTAACGACTAACTATGGATGCCAAAGTATCGTCCCCATCTAGCTCTAACCACATCTACAGCGACTGGACAGTAACTGAGACCAAATTTGATCCGACTCAATTGCACTACAAGGAAACCGTTTTTACCCTTGGGAATGGTTACCTCAGTACCCGAGGTAGCTTTGAGGAAGGGTATCACGGTGCATGGCCAATGACATTGATTAATGGTGTCTACGACGATGTGCCAGTTGTCTATACTGAACTGGCTAATTGTCCTGATTGGCTACCTATAGTGATAGTTGTAGAAGGTGAACGCTTTCGTCTTGATCAAGGCGAGATCTTGCACTACGAACGTCAACTTGACCTGCATCGAGGCAAGCTAACTCGTGATGTGCGTTGGCGTAGTCCTGGTGGTAAGACTATCGATATCCATGTCGAGCGTTTTGCCAGTATGGCTGATGACCATCTGTTAGCCCTTCGCTGTCAAATCACTCCGGTGGATTTCGATGGCGCCATCGAAATTCAAGCCAGCATCAATGGCTACCCAGATAACCAAGGGGTGCTCCACTGGGAATGGTTGAAACAGGGTCAGATTTCAACGGGAACTAACCAGACATCAGAAGGAGGTATCTGGTTACACGTTCGCACCCGTCATACGGCTATCGAACTGGGTATGGCTTCCCGAGTCAGTGTAAGTGGTGTTGATGATGCCCAAATACAGCTAAAGGGTTGTGAAGGTCACCCCACCTTAGCCACTAGCTTACACGTGCGCTCAGGACAGCTAGTGACCCTGGATAAAGTAATTAGTGTGTTCACATCCCGGGACACCGAAAACCCAGAAAAGGTAGCCCAGGAACACCTGGTCAACCAACCAGATTATCTAACCCTATTCTCTCGACATGAGGCAGCTTGGGATAAGATTTGGCAAGATAGTGATGTTGTCATTGAAGGGGACATCAACGCTCAGATTGCTATACGCTACAATATGTTCCAACTGTTCATTAGTGCTCCTCGTCATGATGACCGGGTGAATATTCCCGCTAAAACCCTTTCTGGTTTTGGCTATCGGGGTCACGTTTTCTGGGACACAGAAATTTTTATGCTGCCGCTGATGATATTAACTCAGCCCCAGATTGCCAAGAATTTGCTGACCTACCGTTACCATACTTTACCTGGGGCAAGGCGTAAAGCTAAGCTTCAGGGCTATCCGGGAGCCGTTTACGCCTGGGAAAGTGCTGACACCGGCGACGAAGTAACCCCTCGCTGGGTTCTCTCTGCTGAGAAGGATGGAGACCCGATCCGAATTTGGTGTGGCGATCGCGAACTCCACATCACTACTGATGTAGTCTATGGTATCTGGAAATATTGGCAGGCTACTGGTGATGATGACTGGGTGGTGCGTTACGGTGCTGAGATTATCCTAGATACAGCGGTATTCTGGGGAACTCGGGTTGAGTGGAATGGTAAACGGGAACGCTATGAACTGCGGGATGTGATTGGTCCGGATGAATACCACGAAGGGGTAGACAACAATGCCTTCACCAACCGCATGGTTCAATGGCACCTAGAGACTGCTCAGTTCGTCCTAGACTGGTTGCGTCGGGAACATCCACAGAAAGCTAAAGAACTGGAAGAAACACTGGAGCTAACCCCAAGCCGAGTTAGTCTGTGGTCTGAAATTATCCGTCGGATGTGGATACCCTATGACCATGAAAGGGACTTAATCGAACAGTGTGAGGGGTTCTTCCAAATTGAAGACATCAACCTCCAAGATTACGAGCCACGTACCCGTTCCATGCAGGCTATCCTTGGCATTGAGGGAGCAAGTAAAAAGCAAGTGCTCAAGCAGCCAGATGTCTTGATGTTGCTATACCTGATGCGGGAGCAGTACGGCGTAACCTCTGAGCCAGAGAAATACCGGGAAATTTTGCAACGAAGTTGGGACTACTATTCTCCTCGCACCGATCACACCTATGGTTCGTCCCTCGGTCCTGCGGTTCACGCCATCCTCGGCTGTGAATTAGGAAAGACAGAGGAAGCTTATGTACACTTTATGCGGGCAGCGATGGTAGACCTCGAAAATGTGCGGCGTAACGCTCATGAAGGAATTCATGGTGCTTCCGGTGGTGGTGTATGGCAAGCTATAATCTTTGGATGCGCTGGGATCAAGTTCACAGACAATGGACCTGTTGCTATTCCCCACTTCCTACCGGGCTGGACACGTCTCAAGTTTAAGCTGCAATGGCGTGGAAAGAAGTACGAGTTTGATCTCAATCCAGAAACCAGTACTCAAACAGCACAATCTGAGGCTACCATCTCCCCAAGTTCTCGACCCCCCGGCTCTCCAGCTCAAATCCAGGGTGTGATTTTTGACTTAGATGGCGTAATCACCGATACCGCAGAATATCATTACCAAGCTTGGCAAAAACTAGCCGATGAAGAGGGTATTCCCTTTAATCGCGAGGCCAACGAAGCACTGCGGGGTCTTTCACGTCGAGAGTCCCTGATGGAACTTTTGAACGGTCGCTCAGCCACAGAAGACCAACTCCAAGAGATGATGGATCGCAAAAATAAGTACTATCTGGAATTGATCAAGAACATCTCTAAGGCTGACTTACTACCTGGAGCTCTAGAGTTACTGATTGAACTCAAGGAAGCTGGTATCAAAGTAGCGATTGGCTCCGGTAGCAAAAATGCCAAGGAAGTTATGGAACGATTGGGTATTAGCGATCGCATTGATTCAATTTCTGACGGCTACAGTGTGACCCGCTCTAAGCCAGCACCAGATCTGTTCTTGCACGCAGCACAGCAGTTGGGATTGGAACCCGCTTATTGTGTAGTAGTAGAAGATGCCGGATCTGGTGTCGAAGCCGCTCTAGCTGCTGGTATGTGGGCTGTAGGACTTGGTCCAGTTGAACGAGTTGGAGCAGCCCACCTGGTGTTACCCAGTCTCGAAGGCATACACTGGAGCAACCTCCACAAACAATTAGCAGGAAATCGTTTAATTCCTTGTTAGGGTATGCATTAACTAACTATTTGGAACTAAATTGGCTGGGTGAAGTCTAATTCACCCAGCCATATTTTTGTGGGTTTTGTCCTGAGTACTGAGTA
>NZ_JAAHGN010000823.1:0-3474 GCF_010672485.1 Moorena sp. SIO2C4
TCGCCTGTATTCGCTACCCGTACTCTGATGGTGGTACGACCAGCATTGAGTTCTATTTCCCCTGTTTGGGGAATGATTTCGCCTGGAATCACTAACTAACTCCTTAAACCCTGACTAGCTTTTCATTATCTGGTGAATTAGTTGATTATCTCGTGAATTAGATTTTTTTGTAGCCTTAACTTACACACTGAAGTATATAGGAAGTGGAGTTTAGTTTTTTTTTAAGGTTCTAGGCTCTAGGCATAAGGGGTCTACATTGAATGGCTCTAGGATTCTGGGGTATGAAGCTGCGCGATCTTAGCACGGAGGCTGTCAACTGCTTTTTTTTGTACCTATTACTTATTACCTATTACTTATTACTTATTACCTACTACTTATTGCTTATCACCTATTACTTATTGCTTATTACCTATTACCCTTACCATATTTTTTTATCTAGCTTATCTTTTCTTTACACAGTCTTTAATCAATTAATCCTGACTTCTCTAGTCTGTTCTGAATAATCGATATAGGTGTTATTGAATTTTTATTTATTAAATATTTGATGGTTATATTTCTACAGTTAATGATTCCTTTTTGGTCAACTCTGACATCTTACATTGCTTTTAAAGCTATACTAATCGCCAAAAATATCCTACTTATGGAAAAATCTTGCTTGATCAGCAGCCGGTTATTCAAAAATTTATTTTGGCAACTATTCGCAATATTAAATTAGTCATGACTACTATCCATACTTTTTTATTTTTCTTGTCTGGTGTTTGATTTCTTTTAAAGTTTTTTTACCATTGTTTGGTGCTTATGGGACTCCGTTCATTAGTTCAATTATGGAACATTTTAAAGTTCCAACTCAATGAATATCAACCCAACAACAATAGGATTCTTGAATCAAATGAGCCTAAGTTCAAAGAAATCTTGACGAAACGAATCCAGATTGTTGATAACTGTCTTTATACGATTAATGACTGTATGAATAGCCTGAATAACATCGTAGATCATCAAGGAACTGCACAACTGAGCAGTGAGCAAATCAATGACCTCAGAAACCAACTTATCCATCTCACAGAAGAACTCCGTCAACTCCGGTGAATCCTCTGATGATTTAAGATGAGTTAAACAGTTACTTATCAAGCTTTTTGTGGGATTAACGAATTGGGTCATGTACAGTAACCAGTTTAGTCCCATCGGGAAAGGTTGCTTCTACCTGGACTTCATTCACCATTTCGGGGACTCCTTCCATCACATCATCCCGCGTCAGCAGGGTAGTGCCGTAACTCATTAAATCAGCTACTGGACGTCCTTCCCTCGCACCTTCCAAAATTTCCGCAGAAATGTAGGCAACGGCTTCTGGGTAATTCAGCTTCAACCCCTTTTCCTTGCGGCGTTCTGCCAATAAGGCGGCAGTAAAAATTAGTAGTTTATCCTTTTCTTGGGGTGTCAGTTGCATTCTCCTATCCTGTGGTTAGTAGCAATTTTGATATTACAACGGCCAAACTCGTGGCTTAATAATAGGACGCCCGAATAGATTAACGCGCAACAGTTGCCAAACCTCCGTAAACCAGTGTCTCACCTCCTCAGTCGAAGCACCACGATAGCGGCATAATAATCCTGGCATTAGCTGAGTTACCCCAGCTTCCCCTACATACTCCCTAGCATTCCAAAGTTCCCTGGCTTGTTCGATAATCTCTGATGATAGCGCTTCCCCTACCAAAACTAATGTTCCTACCACTGGTTGTCCCGCTAAACCATAAGGACTAGAGAAGGTGGCTTCGCTAGCTGGTAACCATTGTCGGTCAATCCACTGGGGATGTCCTTGCTGCCAAACTTCCGTATGCGATCGCCAATTTCCCTCCACAAACCTTTCTCCTCTAGCACTCCGTCCAAATCGGGTAATTTCCCAGCCTAACCAACGGGCTCCCGGCGCTAATTCTACCCGCAAATCCTGCCGGTAAACTGCACCATTGAATACAATCGTTTCCTGGGGCAACCATTCTAAACAAGCACCAGTCTCTACTTGGATCCGGATGATTTGTCTAGTTTCTGGCTGTTTTATACTAGCGCTATAGTTATTAGGATTAGCGCTAGAGATATTTGGTCTAGCTTCTGGTTGGTTTAGACTACTGCTAAGCTTTTCATGATTAGTGCTATAGTTTCTTAGACTAGCGCTAGAAGTGCCCCTACCATAAGCTTTACTAGCAGCAGCAGTGGTGATTAAAGCATGAGTCCCCGATTCCAGGTGGATATCTTGAGACAGTCTGTCCCGTGCTACCATTCCTCCAGCGGTATGAAGTACGACACTGTGACAAACCCCTAGCCCTTCTGGATAAAACGGTCGCTGTACCTTCAAGGGAGCTTTGGCGTAGGTGTGAATAGGTTGAGTTTTCCCCTGGCAATAGGCAAAGCGTAATTCAAGGCTGCCATGCCATCGAGATTGATCACTATCTGTCGGTTGTGGTTGAGAAAGTCGATTCACCAATAGTTAAAGGGCAATGTAGGGTAATTGACCGGGTCGCTTGGGCGTTGCTCAATATCAGAATCATATCAACTATAGTTGAGCAAGTTACTAATTACCGATTACCGATTACTGATTACCGATTACCGATTACCGATTACCGATTACCAATTACCAATTACCAATTACCAATTACCAATTACCCTTAAGTCTTCAACAATTTGGCAAGCCTTGATCTGTCACTAATTGCCCGATTGAATCGGTGCCAAACTAATCACAGTACGTTGGTTAACAGGAGAAGTCGGGTCAGTACCAGGTTGGGGTTCAGAGAAACCTAATCCTTCCACAACGAATTGATGGGAGGGCTAGCCACTGTTGACGATTTTCTACAAATATCTTGCAGTATCTTCAAAAATATGTTAGACTTTGATTAAGAATCTAGTGTCATTGAAAACATTCTGGTTCCTTGAATTGAAGCCGAAAACCAAAGCTTTAATGATAGTGGTTGCGTTTTCTATTAAACACAGATTTATGCGCCTTGAGCGGAACAAAACCTATCTTGGCCTTGGGAGATACCCCCTGGCTGCGAGAGCAGCTTGCATTAGTGGGCTAAAATCTGCAAAGTAGATTTTGGTAGCTAAAAAGTATCGGACTTAATTGAAACGAAGCCTTGGCAAACTTGACTTCACCTAAAACTTCTAAGTTAGTTAGGGGCTGGGGGTTTTGTCCCTCTGCCTCTGGCACTTGAGTCCGATTAGGTTCAGATTTTTGTTCTGGTTGCGATTCCTTGGCTTTATCATCTGCCTCAGCCACTTGAGTGGCGGTAGAGTCAGGTTTTTGTTCTGGTTCAGTCACGGTTTTTTCCGGTTCTGATTCCTTAGCTTGATCCGCTTCAGTGTTAGAGGAATCCTCAGATTTAGCCGCAACTTCTGGCTTTTCCTCACCTTTTCCTGGAACTGAAGCCTCAGTGTTATTATCTGCCTCAGCTACTTGAGTGGCGGTAGAGTCAGGTTTTTGTTCTGGTT
>NZ_JAAHGN010000824.1:0-3473 GCF_010672485.1 Moorena sp. SIO2C4
TTCATAAGAGAAGAGAGCTTCTGCCAATTCTAATCTCCAAGGAAACGCTATCCTGATCGGCTTAGCTTCTCCTCTCAAAAAAAGCACTGCTTCACCACAGACATGGCAACCACTAAAAGTACCAACGATTGCAAGGCGTAGCCGTCGCCGAGTGCGATGGAGTGTAAGGGGGATAGCTTCCTGGTATGGTTCAGGTTTCCATGGCAGGCGCACTGCTAGTGGCGAAAGATTCAATCAATACGCTCTGACTGCTGCTCATCGTACTTTGCGGTTTGGCACTAGAGTCAAAGTGACTAATCTCAGAAATGGTCGCTCTGTCATTGTGCGGATTAATGACCGTGGACCTTATGTCAGGGGTAGGATTATTGACTTGTCCAGAGGAGCTGCCAGAATAATTGGACTGGTAAGGTCTGGCACTGGGTCTGTGCGTATAGAAATTCTTTATTAAATTAATTAGTTATTAGCCAATAGAAATCTCCAGGAATTACTTGGCAACTCCTGGAGATTTCTATTTATATAGGACTATGTTGCTAACATCAATAGGGATCTAAACTCTAGAGTCTTATGCACCTGTTTACAACAACTGCTGGATTACACTGCTACTTAGAACGTCAAGGTCATGGCAAGGAAGTGGGTCTAGTAACCACTATGGGAGCCTTGCACAGCGGTCACTTAAGCTTAATTGAGCGGGCAAGACGAGAAAATTCTCTGGTGATTGTTAGTATTTTTGTTAATCCTCTTCAGTTTGCACCGACAGAGGATTTTCAGGAGTACCCCCGTGGATTGGCTCAGGATCAAGAACTTTGCCAACAGATTGGAGTTGATGCAATTTTTGCTCCCACTGTGGATCAGTTGTATGGTGACAATCCAATGCCCACTGCGGACAAGGGTGATGAATTGACTCAAGTGGTTCCACCCAAAGCCATGACTTCTGTCCTATGTGGTGTCTCTCGTCCTGGTTTTTTTCAGGGTGTGGCAACTGTTGTGGTCAAGCTGTTGAATTTGGTACGACCAAACAGAGCCTATTTTGGTCAAAAGGATGCCCAACAGTTGGCAATCATCCAGTGTATGGTGGCAGATTTTAAGTTACCAGTGACAATTGTTCCTTGTCCGATTGTGCGGGAAAAGTCGGGACTCGCTTGTAGTTCTCGCAATCAATACCTGACACCAGAGCAAAAAGCCCAAGCATCATTACTATATAAAGCGTTGCGTAGCGCTCAGAAAGCGTTTCAAGGTGGATTATGCGATCGCATCAATCTGATTGAGAGGGTTATGTCAGAATTAGCTGGAACCCAGGATATCCAGGTCGAGTATGTGGAATTAGTACATCCTGTTACTCTCACTCCCCTCGAACAGGTTGAAGAGCAAGGATTATTAGCGATCGCAGTTCACTTAGGTACAACTCGTTTAATTGACAATATACTCCTGTCCCACCGCAAACCGATTGTGGCCATTGATGGTCCGGCTGGAGCTGGAAAATCTACCGTTAGCCGTTTGGTAGCCAAAGAGTTAGGATTGATGTATCTTGATACTGGTGCCATGTACCGGGCTGTGACATGGCGGGTGCTCAAAGCCGGTATTGACTTGGAGGATGAGCTTGCGATCGCAGAATTAGTCAGTAAGTGTACAATTAATCTGACTAATAATCAACCGGGAGAGTTTGGGATTCAGGTGTGGGTTGATGGAGAAGAAGTTACCCAGGTCATTCGCTCACAGTCCGTTACTGCCAAAGTGTCTACAGTGGCTGCCCTGAGTTCAGTACGCCGTGAGTTACTCAAACAACAGCAGCGCTGGGGTCGTCAAGGAGGATTAGTGGCTGAAGGTCGTGACATTGGCACCCATGTCTTTCCCAATGCAGAAGTCAAAGTATTCTTAACGGCTTCTGTCCAAGAAAGGGCACGTCGCCGTCAGCAAGACCTGAAAAACCGGGGGCAAGAGGTGAGCTTAGAACAGCTGGAGCAGGAGATTCAACAGCGCGACCTGAAGGACAGCACCCGTGCTGTAGCCCCCTTGCGCAAGGCAGCTGATGCTATTGAAGTACAAACCGATGGTATGAGTATTGCAGAAGTTACCGATTGTCTTGTCAATATCTACTATCAGCAATTGTCACCGGATGGCTGACCGCTAATCTTAAACAGACAATTAAACAGACAATTAGGCAACAGCTAGCCACCAGTATATAAGATGATGGTTAGTTATAGATGATAATTTACTTTCCTGGTATTTTTGCAGGAGCAAAGGAGACCAATTTTGGCAAAACGTGAGGGCTTATTCTGGTCGCGCAGTACATGGATTATAATTGCTGCTATTCTAAGTTGTATGGCTGGCTACACCTTGAAAACAAGTCGATGGGCTAACCAAAATATTGCTGCACTAATCACTAGGCAAATGCCACAGCAGCAAACTGACTCAAAGAAGGTTGAAACGTTAACTAAGCCGCCAGATAAAGGTTTGCAGCAAGGTATTGCTAAATGGGCAGAGCAAGAGAGAGGCAAGCAGATTAACTATGTTCCTCCGCAATTTCGGGGAAAATATATCGAGGACGTTGAGCTTAAAACTCCACAGAAAGTAATTGCCTTGACCTTTGACGATGGTCCTTGGCCGAAGATGACTAACGATGTCCTACACATCCTTAAAAAATATGATGTTAAGGCAACTTTCTTCGTGGTAGGGAGAAATGTTTATCTATATCCAGAAGAGCTTAAGAAAATTGTGGACCATGGTCATGCCCTTGGCAACCATAGTTGGAACCATAGTTATTACTATCATAATCCCTTAGCAGCTGCTAAGGAAATTGATAATACCACAGCACGGATTTACAAAACTATTAACGTTAAGACCTCTTTGTTTAGACCCCCTGGGGGGATAATGAACAATGGCTTAGTGGCTTACGCCCGAAAAAAAAATTACGTGATTGTAAAATGGTCAGCTGACTCAGAGGATTACTCGGTAAACCAACGTCGGTTGACCTATAATGTTCTCCGCAGAGCGAAACCGGGAGGAATTGTGCTACTCCACGATGGTGGCGGCAATCGTGCCAAGACGATACGAGCTTTACCGGTAATTATTACTGAATTGAGAAAGCAAGGTTACCAGTTTGTGACCGTACCAGAATTGTTGGATATGGCACAAAAAGAGTTGGAGATAGCACAAAAAGAACAGAAGTGACATGTAATTACTTATCAACGGTTAATCGTTAGGTAACCATTCAGCTATCAGCCGTCAGCCGTCAGCTTTTTAATAAAACAGGTAAGCCTTTGTTTAATCTCTTTTACGTCTGCTGCCAGGGATTCATAGTCTTGGGCTGATGGGCTTTTCCCCCAGGTTAAACGCCTATAAATTTGTATTAAAAATTACAGTCAAAAAGTAAACAATAGTATCAAAAATCCATAATTAACCTGTTTATTCTCCATAAGCCCGATTGATTATCAATTATTTGCCCTGTTATCATTAGTCGATTTGAGAGTACTCTA
>NZ_JAAHGN010000825.1:0-3471 GCF_010672485.1 Moorena sp. SIO2C4
TTCCCGATTCCCGATTCCCGATTCCAGATTCCCGATTCCCGATTCCCTGCTCCCGATTCCCGATTCTCGATTCCCGATTCCCTACCTTGACAGGTAAATTTTAAACTTGGTGATGAAAAATAAAAAAGGAAACCTATGACAGTAAACATACAAAAATTATATAAAGCCTGTAATCCCAGCAAAACGTTAACGGTCGATCAGCCGGAAGACTGTAAGTATTATATCGATTTTTCCTCAGTGCGAGGGGGCAAGATCATTGAAGAGTTGAAGGATAATATCACTTTCTTCTCCATGGATGAGCCGACCTGCGAGCTATTTACTGGACATATTGGTTGTGGTAAGTCTACGGAGTTACTGCGACTGAAAGCCGAATTGGAGGAAGCTGACTTTCACGTGGTCTATTTTGAATCTTCTCAAGACTTGGAAATGGGAGATGTAGATGTCGGGGACATCTTACTCGCTATTGCCCGTCGCGTCAGTGAAAGCTTAGACAAAATTAAGCTAGGTGAACCGAAAGGCTTTAAAAAATTACTGGCAGGTGCGGCTAAACTGTTGCTCACTGAAATTGAATTAAGCGGTAGGGTAGGAGTTCCTGGGATTGGTGAGGTTGGAGTAGACACTGAGGGGGCGGTTTCCCTAGCAGTTGGGATTGGTGAGATTACGGCTAAGGCTAAGGATAGCCCGGATCTGCGCAGTCGCTTACGGCAATATCTCGAACCTCAAACCAATCGGTTGTTAGAAGTGATTAACCAAGAGTTGCTCGAACCTGCGATCGCAAACCTCCAAAAACTTGGGAAACAAGGGCTAGTGGTGATTGTAGATAACCTCGATCGGGTGGACGCTTCCCAGAAGCCTTGGGGACGTGATCAGCCGGAATATCTATTTGTGGATCGCGGAGCCCAGTTAAAGGGGTTACACTGTCATGTGGTCTACACCATGCCCCTAGCGCTACGATTTTCTAATGACTATAGTGCCTTGACTCAGCGCTTTGTGGTAGATCCCAAAGTGTTACCAATGGTACCGGTAAAGTTACGAGATGGTACTCCCCATGAACAGGGCATGGCACTGCTGCGACAAATGGTACTGGCGAGAGCCTTTCCTAATTTAGAGCCTGTGGAGCGTCTTGCTAGAGTAAAAGAGGTGTTCGACTCCCCTGACACTTTAGATCGCCTGTGTTACGCTAGCGGGGGTCATGTGCGGAATTTGCTCCGGTTTCTCAGTACCTGGATCAAGAAAGAAAGACGATTACCTCTGTCTCAAGGCATGTTAGAAAATGTAATTCGAGACCGGCGCAATGAACTAACCCTACCCATCTCAGATGATGAGTGGGAACTATTGTGTCACGTCGCTAAACATAAAAAGGTAGTTGGAGATGAAGGTTACCAACTCTTGATCCGCAGCATGTTCGTCTATGAGTACCGAGACCAAGATGGGTCTTGGTTTGACGTTAATCCCATTTTGGCAGAAGCGGAAGGATTCAAATCATGCCTAGCTTATACCGCGTAGAAGATGCGGATGCCTACAACAACAATTCAATGCAGGAACTCGCCTGGGCAATGGAGACGTCCCAAGGGGAGTTTTCCCTGATTTTAGCCCGCCGCAACTATGAAGCTTTACAGGATTACATTGTGCGGAAGTTGCGGCAAGTCTGTGCTATTGAGTTCCAGGAAATATACCTGAACCAGTCGGTTAAGGTGAAGAGTCTCTATACCACTATCTTGGAGGAGCTAGGGGATGAACAGCCAGCTGCCGTGATGGTCTTTGGTTTAGAGTCCCTGAGCAACCTGGAGCAAGTACTAATCACTACCAACCAAGTACGGGAGGAGTTTCGCAAGCATTGCCCCTTCCCTCTAGTGTTATGGGTAAATGACGAGGTATTGGAAACGCTAATTCGGTTTGTGCCGGATTTAGAGAGTTGGGCAACAACCACAAATTTTGTCCTCTCCTCAAATCACTTGATTGAAGCTCTAGCAGAGCGAGAGAGTTATTTATTTACTCGTATTTTGGATGCCGGTGGGGATCAGTTCCTACCCAATACCGCTATTTTTGGTTCCAGCTATTGCCGAGAATTGGACTCAGCTTTGAGGGATTTGCAAACTCGTGGAGATGTCTTAGAAATAACCCAAGAAGCTAGTTTGCCATTTGTGCTTGGTCGAGAAGCTTATATTAATGGTCAGATCGATCAGGCGTTAGAGTATTATCAGCAAAGTTTAGCATTTTGGCAGCAGGAATCTAGGAGCTGGGAAACACAACAACAGGAAACACAACAGCAGAGTAGTTTCCCCTCCCGACTAGGTCAAGCTACCCCAATATCTCCTTACCTCCGGACGTTGTCAAAGGAGCCCTCAACCCCTTCATCCCCTCAACCCCTCACCCCTTCACCACGAGAACGTCAAGCTCTACTGCTGTTTCATATCGGTTTGTGTTATCTGAACCTGGCTGAACTCAATCGATCCCAAAGTCGTCACCACTGGATCACAGCCAGAGGGTATTTTCAAAAGTGTATCGATACATTTGAACAAGCAAAACGCCCAGATTTAATTGCCAAGTTTATTACTAAACTTGGCGAAACCCTACAACGACTGGAAGCTTGGAAAGACTTACAAGGTCTGGCGCAACGCTCCCTGGTACTGCACAGAACCTATGGCAATCCACTGCAACTGTCTCAAGATTATGGATTTATCGCTGCAGTCGCCCTTCAAGACTGCCGTTGGATGGGCGCTCAGCAAGCAGCTAGGAAAGCTTTAGAACTTCTGACACGGTTAACTAATACCTCTGGACAGTATCAGATGTCCTATCTACTGCTTCTGGCTCAAGCGAAGCGGCATTTGGGTCTCTCGGAAGAGGCGATCACTATCCTGGAAAGGGCTAAGGAAACCGGTCCGATGGATTCTCCACAACTTTATATTCGCATTTTGGAAAAATTGCGGACGCTTTATTTCCGGCAAAAGCAGTATCTAGAAGCCTTTCGGGTCAAACAAGAACGATTCTCCGTTGAGCAGCAATATGGTTTCCGTGCCTTTATCGGACCTGGTCGGCTTAAACCTCATCTACGCCAAAGTTCTACCTTACTCCTAGAGCAGGAAACCCCTGCTGAGGAAATCACTGCTTCTGTACGTCAGAACGATGTAGAGCGCTTAGTGGAACGTATTGGCAGCACCCAGCACAAACTGACAGTGATTTATGGTCAGTCAGGGGTAGGTAAGAGTTCTGTCCTAGAAGCTGGATTAGTCCCCACTCTCAAAACTAAGGTAATTGGAACCCGTGATGTCGTACCAATTTTGGTAAGGGTTTATACCGATTGGGTCAGGGAAGTCTGGAAATCCTTAGCATCTTCACCGTTAAAAGTTGACCAGTTTAACCTTGAGAGTTCTTCTGTGTTGAACGTTGACCAGTTGAACGGTGAAGGTTCTTCTCAGTTGAAGGTTGACCGGTTGAAGGTTGTTCGCGAAGCGTGGCCGAAAGGCCAAG
>NZ_JAAHGN010000826.1:0-3467 GCF_010672485.1 Moorena sp. SIO2C4
TTACAGCTTGCAGGTTGTCAGTTACAGCTTGCTGCTGACAGTGAGCGAAGAATTCTTCTGGTTGTAATTGGGATTTTAATGGGTTAGTGGTTGTGTCGGGAATGGGTGGGAGGGGGTCACGGAAGGGTAGATTTAGGTGTACTGGACCAGGGGTAGGAAAATGTGTTAGCGGAGTGCTGCCAAAGGAGGCTCGCTCCCAAGCATGAACTACGGTTTGCCGTAGATAACGGAGCATACTGATATCAGCTTTAGGGACCGCTAGGGTACTTTGCCAGTTGGGATAGTTGCCGTATAATTTGATTTGGTCAATGGTTTGTCCGGAATGACAATCTTGGAGTTCTGGGGGACGGTCAGCAGTCAAAACTAATAGTGGTACTCGGCTTTCTCTGGCTTCAATCACAGCGGGATAGAAATTAGCCCCAGCCGTGCCAGAGGTACAAACCAGGACAACTGGTTTTCCTGATTGTCGAGCAATGCCTAAGGCGAAAAAGCTGGCTGAACGTTCATCTAGAACTGGAATCGCCTCGATCTGTGGGTGTTGAGCAAACGCAACAGTTAGAGGGGTTGAGCGTGACCCTGGACAGATGATTGCTGTGGTCAATCCCAAGCGCTGTAGGGTTTCTACCAGGATGGAAGCCCAGAGGCTATTGGTGTTGCGAAAATCAATAGGCATTCAATTATGTTAATCAACATTTAATTCGAATATTGTGAACTACCCCAACCTACTTGGCCTATGGCCACGCTACGCGAATGTAGAGGTTGGGGCTTCCAGCTTCACGGAAGAATGCCTCAACTTGGACGGACGTCCACGTCTTGGTCTTACTTCTTCTCCACTGGCGTTAACCTCCCCCGTCCCAGAGGAGGATAGCATTCTGATACCTTCTGCTCTGATATTATTTGCCGCATTACCATCTCTGTCGTGATGAGTTCCACAACTTGGACAAGTCCAAGCCCTTACATCAAGCGGTAACTCCTTGATTTGATAATGACAATTAGAGCAGGTTTTAGAGCTGGGGAACCACCGGTTTATCTCAACCAATACCTTTCCTTCTTTTTCACACTTATAAGAAAGGAAATTGACAAAGATTCCCCAACCCAGGTCAGATATTGCTTTAGCTAGTTTATGGTTACGAACCATGCCCTTGACATTTAGGTTTTCGACTACCACTACTTGATTCTGATCAACTATTTTTCTGGATAGCTTATGCAGGTAGTCTTGGCGGACATTTCCAATCCGTTCGTATACTTTAGCTACAATTTTTCTGGCTTTTTTTCGCCCGTTACTGCTCTTCTTCTTTCGAGCAGCGATACGTTGCTTTTTGGCTAATTTTTTTTCGTATTTAGCTAGATGCTTGGGATTACCAAATTTAGAGGTCTTTTCGCCGTCGTAGGTGATCGCAAAATCTTTGATGCCCAAATCAATCCCGATAACCTTTCCTTCTGTGGAAGGCTGCCTGTCCTCTGATTCATACTCCATCAGCACAGAAGCATAGTATTTCCCAGACGGAGTCCTGCTGACGGTAACAGTCTTGATTTCTCCATCTAATGGTCGGTGTATTATTGCCTTGACAGTTCCCAGTTTTCCAGGAAACTTAAGGCAATCTCCTACGCGGCATACGCGCTGTGGATATTGGATTGATTGGCGATGATGATATGACTTGAATCTAGGATATTTTGCTCTACCCTCAAAAAAATTTTGATATGCACGGCTAAGATTTAGACTCACAGCTTGCAACACCTGAGAGTAGCAATCTTTTAGCCATTCAGTTTCTTTATCTTTTTTGAGTTTTGGCAACATAGCATTGAGGGCAGCGCGAGACAACCCTTTACCGGTTTCTTTGTAGGTTTCTATGCACTGATTCAATGCATAATTCCACCACCAGCGGGCACAGCCAAAGTGCTGAGCAAGTATATGAACTTGTTCTTGAGTTGGATAGATCCTGACCTTGACTGCTTGATGTCTTATTGCTTTGACCTCATTTATCGACATATGTACCATTATATATATTTTGTGGTACATCGTCAACCCATCGCTAAAAGTTTTTGTTCGCTTAGCGTGGCCTACGGCCAAGGGGCTATCCATCCCCACCCGTCGCAGGGATGGGGAATTTCGCCCCCTCAAACTCCCCTGTTACGGTCGATGCCTGGTATTACCCAGGGCACCTCCGCTTCAGAACTGGACGTGAAACTTTCGCCTCATCCAGCTCCTGAATATCCTCAACCTTTCGGTTTGCCTTTCGGCTTGCTCCAGTGGATTTCTTGGTGGCAGCTTTGATGGACTGCCATTAGATTCTTGCGTTTCCAGTTGGCGTGGTTTCCATCGACGTGATGAAGGTGTACAACCTGGTCGTTCAAGAATTTGTGTCCGCAATGTCCACAGGAATGGTTTTGCCTTTTTAAAGCCTTGGCGGTAGCATCATCGTATAGTACGGAGTTTCGCATGCTCCAGTAGACTAAGTCTCCGTCATAAGGGGACTTGGTTCCTTTTACGTTTACGTGTTGGTTTTGTTTATACCCGACTGCTGGGAAGCTTTTCTTGCATAGTTCGTTGGCTTTGTACCGGTTTACTTTCTTTTCCTTGCGGAACTTACGGTTTGCGGTCTTATTCAAGAACCATAAACTATCTCGGGAACTGCTCATGTCACAGCTTTTGTGGTAGTTTCTCCAACCACGTACGATGGGGGCTAATTTTTGGGCTTTTATTTTGGCACCATAATTCGAGTTGTTGACCACGGTTTTTATCTTCTTCCGGAAGTTTCTATGGTTTTCCTCTGAGGGAGTGCATCGGAACTTTCCGTTTTTCTGGACTCGGAATTTCCAACCCAGGAAGTCAAACCCGTCTGTCGTATTGGTTAGTTTGGTCTTTTCTTGATTTACTTCTAAGCCGCGTTGAGCTAGGAAGTTCCTCACTTTTTCTAGAATTTTCTCAGCATTATCTTTTGGCTTAAGAATAAATACCATGTCATCCGCATATCGGATGCTAGAGTGTATATTCTCTATTCCGTCAAGTGCAATGTTGGCTAGGAGTGGGCTGACTACACCGCCTTGGGGCGTTCCTTGCTCCGGGAATTCCGGATTGATGCCTGCTTTTAGACATCTGAATATCCCCATCTTCAGACTTGCAGGAGCTAGCAATCTATCCATTATGGAGCTGTGGGAGATGCGGTCGAAACACTTTTTGATGTCTAGTTCTATTACTCTTTTTGTGATGCCGTTAGAGTTTGATTTTAGATGTAGGAACAGGCGTTTTTGTGCGTCTTGGGCACATCTGCCTGTTCTGAATCCGTAACTATCGGCACTGAACGTAGCTTCATGGGCTGGTTCGAGAGCATATTTTGCTAAACATTGCCATGCTCTATCTTGGATTGTTGGTACTTTTAACATTCTTGTACTCCCGGAGACGAAACCTTAGAATAGGGCAGCCTTTATGGTTGGTCGGCTATGGGCAAAAGGGTCAAAACTTTATA
>NZ_JAAHGN010000827.1:0-3465 GCF_010672485.1 Moorena sp. SIO2C4
GGAAACCCCCAAGACCGCTTAGGTGCGCTTTCCGTTGGCGAATTAAATTCGCCACGGGTCGCACCTCTGCATCGCTTACAAAGGGTGTGAGACTAATGTCGATGTCCTAACTGCCCTGGCGACTGCTGTAAATTGATAATATAAACAGGAGTTACGCGGTTAGGTTTATTTCCCACCCAAAATTGGGAGGCTAGGGGGGCGAAATCAACTTAACCACGTAAGTTCTGTATAAGGGTAAGTTTTCAGAACTTTCTCGATAACAACAAAGTTTCTAAAGTTGCTGGAGGAGTTGCTAGCTTTGCTACAGCACCTGTGGCTGCGGAAGCTCTTTGAGATTCTAGTATTTGAACCAATCCTTACACAGATAGGTAGGTAATGGTATGGCTAAGATTGTGGGTGTTCATGGTATTAATCAAGAATTTAGAGGTAGTAATACAATTTATGCTCAGTGGCTACCAGCCCTCAAGGATGGTTTGGAGCGTGTTGGAGCTAGATTAGATTCTGATCATGAATTCCGCTGTGCCTTTTATGGAGACCTGTTCAGAGGCCGCTCGAAATCAGCAATAGGGATACCTAACTATGACGCCAGTGATATTGACTCGGATTGGGAGAAGGAACTCCTCCTGGAATGGTGGAAAGAAGCAGCAAAAGTAGAAGATGATATTAAAGGCCCAGCCGATCTATCAAGAGAAAAGGCAACACCGAGACGTGTTCAAAAAGCTTTAAATGCCTTAACTGGTTCCAGGTTTTTTGGTGGTGTTGCTGAAAAGATCGTGATTTCTTTTCTCAAGCAAGTTGGGGGTTACTTCCATAATCCAGAGTTAAGACAGCAAATTCGCGGACGCATTGTGGAAGCGATTGACCAAGATACCCGTGTATTGGTTGGTCATTCCCTCGGGTCAGTTGTCTGTTACGAAGCCCTATGCCAACACCCAGAATGGTCAGTGGAGGTTTTTGTGACTCTAGGTTCCCCATTGGGGATAAAAGGGCTGATTTTTGATCGCCTGGAACCCTCACCGGTCTCTAATTTGGGGTCTTGGCCGGGAAGTGTCAAACAGTGGATCAATATTGCGGATGCAGGAGATATTGTTGCTTTAGAAAAAGAGTTAAATCCTTTATTTAACGGATTAGTCGAAGATAAACTTATTTATAATAGATCTGATCCTCACAATGCCAGTAACTATTTCACAGCATCTGAAACAGGAGAAGCTATTAAGTTAGGCTTGATGGATGAGTAGACGAGGTATATGGCGGGAAAACCCAGGTATTATTTAATCGCTTGTGGCACAAGTAATTACAACGATCACGATGTAGATAACTTGGATAGTGTGCCGACAGACTTACAGAGAGTGGTTGATTTATTCACTCAGCAATTTGGATATGAAGAAGCATTGACAAATCTTCGTTTAAATCCGAAGAAAGATGAGTTAATCAAAGAATTTTCAAATTGGCTTCAGCAAGAACGATGTGAGAGCGATCGCGTAATCTTTTACTATTCCGGTCATGGTGAATATTGCCAAGGAGATAGACATTATCTTTTAATGGAAGATACGATTCTAAATCAACTTCCTCAGACATCATTACCAACGGAAGAGTTAGTTCGTCCTTTGAACAATGAAGGAGTTAAGATCAAACAAATCCTGTATATTATTGATACTTGTTATTCTGGGGTCGGAATAAGTGATGTCTCTAAATTTACTACACAAGTTGTTCAGAAATACCAACCGGTAAAAGGAGCAGGTATCGCAGTTCATGGGATTGCGGCTTGTCGTGCCAAAGATACAGCAAAAGAAGATGTATTTTCTAGCGCTTTGGAGCAAGTTATTAACGATTTAAAAAACTACGATAATTTATATATTCCTCTAGATTATCTAGTTGACCAAATTAATCAGATTATTTGCTCAAATCAACGTGCTTCCTACTCAGCTTCTGGCTCTGAGATATCTGCTATTTTCTTTCCCATTCTGCCTAAGACTATACAAACATGGGAAGAAAAGCAAGATGAACTGATTAGCAAACTTTTTGCTGAATTAAAGAAACACCCAGAAGATAGCTTACTTCAGCTTAACTCCTTTATTTTAAGCTCTAAAAATATTGAAAATCTTGTCTTATACGATGAATTTATTCTGGATTGTACAGAAATCAAAAAAAGACTGACTGAATTAGGAGAAAAACCAGTTTCAAGAGGAATATGCCCTCTAGTGGCTTGTGCAGAATGGTGTCGCCAAAGATTTTATAAACAGAATAATATATCATTGAGGCTACTTGCTAATACTATTAAAAATTGGCAACAGGAAGTTATAAAATATAGAGAAGAGGCAAACCTCTCTACAATCCAAGAATCTGTTAAAAAAGCTGATTTAAAATTTCAAGAACTGATTAAGAAAGAAAATCTGCGACTTCAAGTTGAAATTGAACCAGAGTTTGATAATGATAATGGTACAGGACAAGCCTCTGGTGCATTATTTTTGAGTATGAGTCTTTGGCTGGAAAGTCAGGATTTACCACTTGGTCGGTTTGCAGAGAAGATACGCTTAGAACCTCGGGAAAGTGAAGAGAGTTTCCCTGAGCAAGAGAATGAGAGTTTATACACTAATCTTGAAAAAATTTTGCCCAACTTAATTCGCAAGGCTCGTTATAGTTTACCTGCACGAGTTAATTTAACAATTGAGTATTTTCTTCCCTTCAACTATTTCAAAACACAATTGGATAATATTAGGTTTAAGCGAGGGAGAAACCTAACACCCCTGGGTGAGGAGTATCCAATTTTTATCAACTCCTTTGAACGATATTTTGATCAAGATTTTCTTGAGATTCGTGATGAGATTGAAGTCAAGAAGCAAGGGTTATGGAATGATGTAAATAATCCAGTAACTGAACCCAGTGTCCCTGGGGAATTTGAAGGGGATGATATCTATTATATGGGTACAGACCCATCAGATTCCGATCTAGAAAGAATTGAAGAGGCTTTACCCATTGCGGTCTGGAGTCGGAACGTGAACCAACCTCTGATTGAAGGAGAGCATCTAAACCTCTCAGAATGGCAAAATTGGCCTAACAAAATACTCAAATTACGCCAAGACAAAAAATACAAAGACTTAGAAGTAACCCTTCTCTGGGATGATTTATATCCGAAGCCTTCCCGAAGCTCTAGACCCTTGAATACCGACGTAGTGGACTAAAATGCCAAAAGACCCAACATCTGACCAGCAGGATCTTCGCATCTACCGGGGCTTAACCCTTAGTGCGGAAAGTTTACCAACTCCAGAAGAGCAACAACAACATCTGAGTCGTATGCCACCGCCCCCGCCTTGGCGCACCTTTGGTCTGTCAGTTGAGCAATGGCGTGAAAAAGCAGAATCAAAAAATACCCAAGACATCGTAAGAAAGATTAATCCAAGGGCATTGGGGTTTGTTCCGACCAAGCAAGCGGTAGAATTGGTGAATGCTGCATTGTGTTTACGA
>NZ_JAAHGN010000828.1:0-3455 GCF_010672485.1 Moorena sp. SIO2C4
CTTCCGGTGCGCGCCTCCTAGGGCGAGTAAATCGCCCTTGGGTCGCACCGCAAAGTTGGGGGACCCACGGGGGCTTGACCAAAACCAGATGATCGCGCATTCATTCCTTGATTCAGCAACGCCAAAATTCTTGGGTTTTAGAGAACAGGGAACAGGGAATAGGGAAGAGTAACCCACCCCTAACCCCTCCCAGGAGGGGAAAAGGGAACAGGGCAAAAATTATGTGTACCTCATTAGGATAAAAACTGCTATAGATCAGTAGGCAAAACTGCGCTCAATCCCTACTCCCTACTCCCTACTCCCTACTCTCTACAACTCAATGGAATAATAATCCAAACCACCTTTTCCTGGACCCTGAGTCCACCGTGAATCAGGTTTCCAAGCACCATTTTCTTCTTCCCGACGGCGAGTGTAGACAGTGAGCTGATTATCCTTAATTTTCAGTAGATTATATTGCCAAGGATAACCGGGTATGAGTTCTTTGGTAGGTGCCCCAAAGGTGCCAGCACCAATTTGGTCGAGTTTGCGCCCAGTTGGACTGAGGTCGTAACGGAAAAGGCTGGTTTCGGCTTTGTGGATGTGTCCGTGGAGGAAGAAGCGGAATCCAGCTTTGGCGAGTTGTTCCATGAATCCTTGGTCGGTAATGCGATCGCTTCCAGCACTATTGAGGGGATGGTGCCAAACCGCTAGTTTCAGGCAGTTGCCGTAGTCTGGGTTACGGCGAATTTCGGCCAGAGCCTTGCTTAGAGCACCGGAGTGGATGCTAGCACGAGCTCTAAAGTGGTGATCCAGTTCCCAAGCGGAGTTTAGTCCTAGGATCAGCAAGTTTTGGTCTGGGAAATGGTCGATAATGGCTTGCTGGTCATAGTCGAGGGGATAGGGTTTAGTTTTGATAGCTTGATAGAATTGGCTGAAGTGGGCAAACCGTTGTTGGTATTTAGCGTCATCTCGGACTCGAATCACCTCTTCAGTAACTTTGATGTAGTGACCCTCTGTGAGTTCACCGTGGTATTTTATGCGATCGCGTAGCGGCTCTGAAAGAGCATCGCATAAATCCTAAGCCTCCTCTAGTTCCCAATTGAGGTCATGGTTACCAGGAACTAGAACAATTTGCTTCCAGTCTAGGGGGAAGTCTTGGCGGAGGTTGTGGAGAAACTGTTGTGCAGTCTGGTATTATTCAGGGTTTGGGATTATAGATTGGGTTGTAGAATTGGCAGCGCTCTTGAATGGCGTTAAGAGCGTTCATGCTTTGATCACAACTTATGCCATCATTAGTTTGTACAAATTCTTCGTTGTTGAGGCGATTAATCAGTTTAGAAATAGTAGCTTCTGTGCCAATTTTTTCCAGAGCTTCTGCTGCCTTTTTAGGTACCCAATAATCACCATGTTCTAGGCATTTAATTAGCCCATCAATAGCGGCTTCTGAACCAATTTCTCCGAGAACTTATACCGTTATTTCTAGCCTATAATCCTTATCATTATCCAGGAGTTTTATCAACTTATTAGTGGCGGATTGTGAACCAATCTTAACCAACGCATCTGCTGCCCTTTTCTGCACAGAATAGTCGTCATATTCCAGGAGTTTAATTAGCCCATCAATCGCAGACGTTGCTCCAATATTACCCAAAGCCTCTGCTGCCTTACGACACACCAAATCCTCCTCATCTTCCAAGCATGTAATTAACCCGTCAATCGCCGCTGCTGACTTAAGTTTACCCAAAGCCTCTGCTGCCATCCAACGCACATCTGAGTGGTCATCTTCCAGACATTTAATTAATCCATCAATCGCTGCTTCTGAGCCAATATCACCCAAAGCAGTTGCGGCCTCACGACGCACTAAATAGTCGTCATCTTCCAGACATTTAATTAACCCATCACTAGCCGCTTCTGAGCCAATTTTTCCCAAAGCCTCTGTTGCCCAAATACGTAAATCAGCGTCTTCATCGTCTAGGAGTTTAATCAGTTCATTAATAGCATCTAATGAACCAATTTCTACCAGAGCTGGTTTCGCAATATACCTTACATGACGCTTTTCATATTTCAAGAGTTTAATCAGAGGATCAATAACTACTGATGATTCTAGGGATTCTGGTGATTGGAAGTTAACCAGAGCTTTTGCAGCATTTATGCGCACATAGGAATCTTCATAATTGAGGAGTCTACTCATACCATCTCTAGGAGCTAGTGACGAAATTTTCATCACCGCATCTGCTGCAGTAGAATAGACATCATAGTCTTCATCTTCCAGGAATTTAAGTAGCCCATCAATAGCTGCTGGTGACTGGATTTTACTCAAGGCTGTCACTGCACTTCTCCTTACCATAACGCTTTGATCATCTAGACAGCTAAGGAGACCATCAACAGCGGTTTCTGAATCAATTTTTCCCAGAGCATCAGCCGCATAACGGCGAACATTCTGGTCTTGATCTTCCAACAGTTTAATCAACGCCTTAGTAGCTGATTGACCTCCGATTTGAGCTAAAGTATAGGGTACCTTCCACCTTTCATAAAGGTCTTTATATTTAAGGAGTTTAATCAAAACATCGATAGTTGCTGGTGACCGCATTTCAATTAGAGCTTCTGCCGCCCTCGTACGTATAAGTGAGTCCTCATCATCCAGGCATTTACTTAAGGGAGCAATCGTGGCTTCTGTGCCAATTTCAGCCAGAGCATATGTCGCCCTCCTACGCACATTTGATTCGGGATCATCCAGGCATTTACTTAACGGGTCTATGGTGGCTTCTGTCCCAATTTTTTCGAGAGCTTCTGCCACACTCCTACGCACAGCAAAGTTGTTATGAGTCAGGAATTTACTTAGCTCAGGTATCGCTTTGTCTGATCCAGTTATTCCCAACAACTGAAGCTTAAGTAAAGTCGGAACCTTTAACCCAGCCACCAACCCAACAGTCTGCTCCTGAAACTCCGGTTTTACTGCTCCGGCTAACCTGGCTCCCAGTTTCCAATCCACTGCTAATCCTAACTTGACAACCCGCTGGGCTTGGGCTTGATCATCTACCAATTGCAGCATCAGCACCAGAGGTTCTGTCCATTTAAAATAATTCAGATAGTTTTGTTGTAACTCCTGATCGCTGATACTTGGTAATTGTTGTAATAAAGATTCTGCTGTATTTATTATATTCATTTTATAGCATTTATAGTTGAGTTTTTAACATAGAATTGATGGGAACAGCGGAAGGGTGGCATTTCCAACTTCTTTTCAATCCCTAAGTTACCACCAACTCCTAAATCCCTAGTGGTGAAAATCATGGGAGTAGGCTTCTGGTAATCCCTCCGAAACTGAGTCAAATCGACACGTGCTGCTTCTGAGGGTAGCTCGTTTACCCCATCGATCAGTAACCAGAATTTTCCATCAAACAATAGTCTTTCGATCTCCGTGGAGTCCAGCAGTACACCATGGCGTTTCAGAAAATTCCGTACTAACTCCAACACGGATG
>NZ_JAAHGN010000829.1:0-3455 GCF_010672485.1 Moorena sp. SIO2C4
TCAATTATCACAATTCCTACACCGATCCCTATATAGCACTACGCATTAAAGTTAGGACAAGCCTCCCCATCTCCCCATCTCCCCACACCTCCCCATCTCCCCATCTCCCCACACCTCCCCCAATTCCCGATTCCCGATTCCCGATTACTTTGTGGTAGTTCTGAGGAAGCTATCATCAACAGGCAACTTTGGAGCTTTGAACAGTGGACAAGAATTGAGAAAAACACGATCAGCGAGCCCGTGGGTGGTGCATTACTCAGCATTCGTTTTATTTGAGTTAGGTCACAGGGTCGAAGCCTGTGCCACAAAGCTGATACGCGACACGCTGATACGCGACACGCTGATAGCTGACCCCGATTCCCGATTCCCGATTCCCGTTCCCCTCCTGGGAGGGGTTAGGGGTGGGTTCCGATTCCCAATTCCCAATTCCCGATTCCCGATTCCCGATTACAGCCAATTTCCCACTAAAACATAGGCTCCCCAGAACAATGGAGCTTTATAACCAGGTTCTTTTAAAAGATTAACTTGAGCACGGCGCAAGGCTTCAGCTTTGGTAACCGTTGCGCCAGAAGCAGCTAATTCTTCGTAAAAAAATGTCATCAGTTTAGCGGTAGATTCATCATTAATGAACCATAAGGAAGCCAGAGTGCTCCTGGCTCCTGACTGAATCGCTACCCCGGCCAATCCTAAGCTAGCACGACTATCACCATCGGCAGTTTTACAAGCACTCAGCACTAGTAATTCAATTGCCTCTAAACTATTTTCACTTCTGTTCTGGATGACATTGCTTAAATCCTTGATATTGATTCGCTTATCCCACGCCAGCAGAAAGGTCTCGTCTGGATCTGAACTAAACTGACCGTGAGTGGCTAAATGCACCACAGGAAATGGCACCGAACTGATTAACTCTTGCCATTTCTGACTGGTAAAGTCCTGATTGAGCAATTGCTGACTGGGAATTTGGGATTGAATTTCCCCTAATTCTGTTTTAACAAAGGGTATGTCAGCGAAACCTTGATGATCAGGCAAATCCTCACGGATGTCTGAGAGTCCAAAGGCTAAGGCATTTAACTCTACTTGAGCAAAGGGTTTGGGCTCCAGTAGACTCAAACCAGGAATCAGTGCGATCGCATAGCCTTTTTCTACTATATACTGTTCACCATCATGAAGGGTAGCCATGGGAACATTGCGAAATCCACCATCAAGAACAAATACTAAGGTTTTAACTTGATTGGCTTCGAGCAACCCTTCCGCCGGTCGAATTAACCAGTCATAAACCTGTTTGGATAAAGCTAGACTGTCTTTAGAAATAAAACGTTTTTCTAGCTGTATACGCAAACTTTCTAAGGTTTGCTCAAGTTTAGCTTTAGGTAAAGCAGTGGTATAGTGAATAAATTCTCCTGATTTTGGTAATTTCACGATCACCGCTAACCGGTCATCGAGAATAATCGGATAGACTAATGCTGCACTCGGATCGATTTCCTGCTCGGCCAATTCCACAATGTCAGAAAGGTTACACCCCAGAAAATTCTCAATTTGGGCTAGCTGGAGAGAGTCAATTGCTTCGGTAGCTTGCTTGAGCTTGTTATCTGGGATCCGGTTATCTGGGATCCGTTTATTTGCGATCGGTTCAGCGGTTTGCTCGTCCTGCAAAAGTAAATCGACTAATTCTCGATAGACTTGCTCAACATTTTCCCGAAAGGAAAACTGCACATCTGAACTGAGAGCCAGTAAATCTTGGCGGAGAGAATCTAGGGTTTTGACAGTGGCTTCGTAAGCAGTGATTGCTTCTTCAGTTTTTCCCAGAGCTTGATAAATTCGTCCTAACTGCCATTGCCATTGATAGGCAATGTCATCGGCTTGAATACCTTGAGCTAAGGTGAGGGCTTTTTCGGTAAATTCTTGAGCTTGATACCATTGCTGAGTTTGTTCATAGAGCTGACCCAGGGTACCGAGGGCATAGGATTCGGCTCGTTTATCGTCTAAAAGTTGAGCCTCTTGGAGAGCTTTGACTAAAGTATGGGCAATTTCGTAAGGCTGAAGGATAAAGGATGACCGCTGAAGATTGTCTTGATGCTTGTTCGATTTTAGATCATAGGTGATCAGACTTTCCACAAAATTGATTTGAGCATAGATTGCTGTTCGACTAGCTGGTAATTTAGTAATCTCGCTGTTGAGTAATTCCTTGACTTGGTCATTAATTTGAGATTTCACGTCTTGGATATTTGGAGCTTGATTATCATTATTATATTCATTTTTTAAGGTCTCTAACCAATTGTGGTAATCAATGAGTAGACTTAATCGCTGTAGTTTTGGTTCAATGTCTAAGCTGGTTGAAGCTGATAATTTGCTTGACTCTTGAAGAGATTCTTGATAGTATTTTATAGCATGATTAACCTGAGCAATAACCTGTTGTTTAACTTTTTTTTGCTCAGTTATCAAGTTGGTTCTGGTGTATAATTGTTTATAGTGGTTGTACCAAGAACGTTCTGTATCCCCCAAACTCAGTAATGTCTCTCGTTTTTCTAGAGGAGGTTGAGCTACTTTCAAACTTGCCTTAAGCACTTGCTGAGAGTGGTTCAAATCCCCGAGGAGACGGAGAGTATTCCCAAGGCTACGTAAGCCAAGGATTTTAATCTGGGGATCAGGGGTTTGTTGAAAGGTTTGCAGCACCGTTTCAAACCGTTCTTGATTGGACAAATCGCAATTATTGTCCAGCTTTAAGGCTTGTAATAAGGTTTTACAGGTGCGACGGTAAAGTCCTAAGGCTTCCATCGCTTGGGCTTGATTAATTAGGGTACCTGTAATGCCAATGTCATCCTTTAATTGTTGATAAATCTCAGTAGCCAATTGCCAGGCTTCTAGAGCAGTGTCTGGTTGTCCTAAGGCTAATTCTAAACTACCTAAGGTGTTGAGAGCTTGGGCTTGGATTTGCTGGTAGTCTGGGGTATTGCTGAGATCTGCTCCTGTCTCTAACAGGCTGAGGCTAAATGCGATCACATCTTCCGCATCAAACCACTGTTGCAGTTTCTGGTAAGCCAAGGACAGATAACTCAATGCCATCGCCTGATGTAGTATATCCCTGGGATTCATAGGCTTGTGCCGCTTGTTCCCAAGTGGTTGCTGCTTGATTAAACTGACCTTTGGTGTAGAATGCTCTGCCTTGTTCCACTAAATCTGACGCTGACCAATCTTGAGGAATTGGCTTAACAGTGCTGGGATAGGATAAGACCGGGAGGATGCCAATGGGGAGAACTAAATTTAGGAGAAAAAAAAGTAGGGCTTGGGTGCCAACTCGGGTCGCGCGAAGCATAGGGACGCTAAATCTAGGGTTTCTATTAAATTATCTCTTGAATAGAGTATGACGTTTCATAGTAAGGCTGAGGTATATCTAAATTTTTGTCATTTGAAACAGGCAAGATGCCTGTTCCACGCTGCATCCCGATTCCCGAAGA
>NZ_JAAHGN010000083.1:0-12682 GCF_010672485.1 Moorena sp. SIO2C4
GCGCTTAATTGAGTTACAAGTCGTGGGTGCTCAGCTACAAGCGGAAAAAATTACTACCCTTCCAGGATACCGAGCTTTGGGAGATGACCCCAAGACAGTTCTAGTAGAGCGATCGCTTTCCCAAATTATCTATGATTGTGGGCCAGAGAATGAAGATGCCGTCTGGGAGGTTTTATTCTCCTTAACCGATCAACGAGGTACCCGTCCCTTAAAAACCCAAGCTGAGTTAGCAGTCTCCAATGGTAACAACGCCACACTAACTCAAATCCCCTTGATTTTGGAAATTTTGGTAGGTTCTGGTTTAGTCTTCCGAGTGCCAGAAACACCACAAAACCGATATCAGCTAATTCATGATTATCTAGTTCTACCGATTCGTCAAAAATATAAGCAACGTACCCAATCTAATATTAAAGTACGGCTAAAACAAAGTGAGAGTCAACTGTTGCGGGTTCGTAAACAACGATTGCGTGCCATTGCCATTAGCACAGTGATGGCAGTTTTAGCAGTGACCAATGGTGGGTTGAGATGGCGAGCCGAAGCTCAACGAATCAATGCTATGCTTAGTGCGCTGAGTGCCTCTTCAGAAGCTCTTTTCGTGTCCAATAAAACCTTTGATGCTTTGCTCGAAGGGTTAAGAGCCGCAAAAAAACTACAGCAGGAAGAGCAGCAATATCTACCATCTCGAACAGTAGAGGCAGATACCCGTCTACAAGTAATCACAGCTCTGTCCCAGGCAGTTTATTCAGTTTCCGAACACAATCGACTGGAAGGACATAGTGATATTGTTTCGAGCATCAGTTTTTCCCCAGATGGTCAGTTTATTGCCTCCACCAGCCGCGATAAAACGGTAAAACTGTGGCATCCTGATGGCAAGTTAATCCAAACAATTGAAGGTCATCAAGATAGTGTAACCAGCGTATCGTTTAGTGCAGATAGTCAGTTAATTGCCTCTAGTAGCTGGGATGGCACAGTCAGACTATGGCGTCAAACTGGGGAGCTAGTCAGAACAATTACCACTGATGCTGGTCATATATACAGTGTCAGTTTTAGTCAAGATGGCCAGATGATTGCTGCAGCTGGCAAAGATAAGAAAATTCGATTATGGACCGTTGATGGCCAATTAATTAAAACCTTTTCCGGTCACCGGGGTGTAGTGCGGTCGGTAAGCTTTAGTAGAGATGGCAAGATCATTGCTTCTGCTAGTGCGGATAACACCATTAAGCTGTGGAGTCAATCGGGAACATTGCTAAATACTCTTAGAGGACATAGCGCTCAGGTTAACTGTGTAGTATTTAGTCCAGATAGTCAGTTAATTGCCTCCGCTAGCGACGATCAAACGGTCAGGTTGTGGAGTACCAATGGCAAACTAATCAAAACCTTTCCCAAGCATCAGCGATGGGTCCTAGGTGTTGCTTTCAGTGCTGATGGTCAGCTGATTGCCTCTGCCAGTGATGATAATACCGTGCGGCTATGGAACCGTGAAGGCACTTTAATAAACACCTTTAAGGGACACAGCGATGGGGTTAGTGCTGTCAGTTTCAGTCCTACTGAGCCCTTTAGTTCTCAAGACAACCTAGCCCACAGCAATTCTCATATCCCTCTACAACCATCCAACCCTCAAACTGACCAACTGATTCTGGCTTCAGCCAGCCACGATAAAACTATCAAGCTCTGGAGTAGTATTAATCAGTCTCACGTGATTTTAAGAGGGCATCAAGATGATGTACAGGATGTAACCTTTTCTCCAGACTCTCAACAGATTGCCACAGCTAGTAATGACAGAACTGTTAAGCTTTGGGATCGCAACGGTAAGCTGCTCCAAACCTTGACAGGGCATCATGATCTGGTCTATAGCATTAGTTTGAGTGCTGATGGTGAGCTAATTGCCTCCGGTAGTCGAGATGGCACCGTGAAACTCTGGCATCGTAGCGGTACTTTGATTAAGACAATAAAAGCACATCAGGACTGGGTATTGAATGTTAGTTTTAGTCCTGACTCGAAGCGGCTCGCGTCTGCCAGTCGGGACAGGACAGTCAAAATTTGGGATCGCACTGGTAAATTGATTCATACCCTCAGTGGTCATAGTGAGCGGGTTAATGCAGTTAAGTTTAGCCAGGATAGTAAGCGATTGGCATCGGCCAGTGATGATAAAACTGTAAAGCTGTGGAGTGCTGATGGGAAACTCCTGAAAACACTACCAGGTCATCGCAATTGGGTTTTGGATGTCAGCTTCTCACCTGACAACAAGTTCTTGGCAACCGCTAGTTATGATAACACACTGAAACTCTGGCGCAAAGATGGCACTTTACAATCAACCCTCAAAGGCCATACTGATAGTGTGGCAAAAGTCCGTTTTAGCCCCAAGGGCAAAATTTTGGCAACCAGCAGCTGGGACAACCAGGTTCAGCTATGGCGCTTCGACGACACCCTGATCAAAACGTTGAAAGCTGGTGAGCATCGCGTCACAAATCTTAGCTGGAGCCATGATGGAACAGCCTTGGCAGTGGCTAGTGAAGATGGGACAGTGGCCATTTGGAATTTGAATTTAGACGATCTGCTAGATAAAAGCTGCCACTGGCTAAGAAATTATCTCCAAAACAACCCAGAGGTCAGAGAAAGCGATCGCCAACTTTGTCAGCTGATGACAAACAGCTATATAAAATCGAATAATTAGTAGGTTCGAAGCGGTAATGTTAGACTGGGAAATGGTGAATAGGTAATCATTGAACAACTAACGATGAAAACCAATGACCACAATAATTTTCCGGAGGGGAAGTTGGGTGGGAGGAAAATTAATAATATGGGACTGATACCCCCAGCTTCCTTATCCTTAGTCAGGATAGGTTATTTCTTGAAATCCTAGCTAGATGGGATTATGGTGGTGTGGTGTGGTGGTATGATGGCCTGATTAGCTAATGAGGTTAGTATGGATAAATAATATCCTCACGACCCTAATCAACAACACAGATGACCCCTAAAAGGCTATAGCCATAGGGGTATCTTAAAAGGGTTAGACTACCCAAAATTGAACAAGGGGGTGTCAGTCTCAGATTGATTTGCATAGGAGCTGTCTGGCATCCCCGTTCGTTAGATTTAACTTAGCTCCTTTGCATTAGTTTCCCGACCTTAAGCGAAAGGATTATGGTAATTACAAAACGTGGCCTGGTTCTTGGTGCGACAGCAGTAGTCCTAACAACTGTAGCAGTTACAGGAGCTGGTCTTCATCTATCTCAAAGTCAGGCTTTCTTTCGCGAGAGTCCTAAGGAGCTAGTTGATGAAGTTTGGCAAATTATT
The DNA here is from genome assembly GCF_010672485.1 of Moorena sp. SIO2C4. Classification (NCBI taxonomy): domain Bacteria; kingdom Bacillati; phylum Cyanobacteriota; class Cyanophyceae; order Coleofasciculales; family Coleofasciculaceae; genus Moorena; species Moorena sp. SIO2C4. The sequence goes on from NZ_JAAHGN010000083.1 coordinate 3,295, forward strand.
AACCGCAGGTATGTAGATGCTACCTTCAACCAGGTTGATTGGGAAGAAGTTCGCCAAGATTATCTGAATCGGTCTTACAGCAGCAAGGAACAAGCCTACAAGGCAATCCGGGAAATGCTAGAGCCCTTGGACGATCCTTACACCCGGTTTATGGATCCCGAAGAGTTCAAGAATATGCAGATTGATACATCTGGGGAATTAACTGGTGTAGGTATTCAGATTGCCCTGGATGAGGAAACAAAAAAGTTGATGGTGATTTCCCCCATTGAAGATACCCCAGCTTTTAAAGCGGGAATCCTGGCGAAGGATATCATTATCAAAATTGATGGCAAGAGTACCGAAGGTATGGATGTCAACGATGCAGTACAACTGATCCGAGGCAAGCCAGGGACTTCCGTGACTTTGACCATTCAGCGAGGCCAAAAGGTAGTAGACTATCCGATCACACGAGCTAGGATTGAAATCCACCCTGTAAAGTATAGCTATCGGGAAACTTCAGATGGTTATGGCATCGGCTACATTCGCCTTTCTCAATTTAGTGCTAACGCGGCCAAGGAGATGGGGGAAGCAATCCGAAAGTTAGAAGATCAGAACGTTAGTGGCTATGTTTTAGATCTCCGCTCTAACCCTGGGGGGCTACTTTATGCCAGCATTGAAATTGCTCGGATGTGGTTTGATTCTGGTACGATTGTGTCAACAGTTAATCGAATCGGCAAAGCCGAATACCAGAAAGCAATTAATCGCTCTCTGACTAATAAACCATTAGTGGTACTGGTGGATGGTGGTTCAGCCAGTGCTAGCGAAATTCTTTCGGGTGCTTTACAAGACAATCAACGTGCCATATTGGTAGGAACTAAGACTTTTGGTAAGGGCCTAGTCCAATCCGTCCGAGGGCTTGGAGATGGCTCAGGTCTGGCAGTAACTATTGCTAAGTACCTTACCCCTAGTGGTCGCGATATTAATAAGTCTGGAATTGAACCAGATATTGTGTTTGAGCTTTCGGATGAACAGCGTAAAGACTTGCAGAAAAATCGTGACAAAGTTGGCACCTTGGAAGATGCTCAGTATGCCAAAGCGTTTCAGATTTTGATGCAGGAAATTGCTGCCAAACAAGGCTCAAGGGCAGAAGGTAAAGCTCGTTAAGCCTTAAACCTTTCACTGATTGAGAGTGGGTCGAGTGTGGCAAGAGATGGGAGATTTTATGTTACCAATTCTCCCAACTACTTCTAATTGGTAATTGGTAATTGCTAATTAGTAATTGGTAATTAGTAATTGGTAATTGGCAAACACACTACGGTTATAAATTAAGATATTTTACTGATCCGAGATTCCTTGTTCCCCTTTCCCTTTCAAGGAAAGTATGATGTCGTAAGTTTATGTCTTAGTGTTATATTTGGTAAGTTATCGGGCTTTCCAAGTAGTGTATTCTGAGAAAAATTTTTGCTATTCCAGACTTAGTATACATTGAGTCAGCATTGTTTTGATGGAGCGGTCTTGTTGATAATTGAGACCGTTTTTTTTGTACCACAAGTCAGAATAATTACCAAATCATGAGGATCCTAGCCCGGTTCGTCGTCAGATCAATTTCCTTACTGAGCAAAAAGTAGAGACGTAGTATGCTAAATCTCTACTGGTCTGAAACTTTACTGAATCTTTATCAAAAGCAAACTGATTTGGTATTAATCTATGTAATTAACGTGAGTTAGTAAAAATGCCTAATTCCGTAAAGAAATAGGGGGTTAAGTAGATTCATGTCATTTAACCTCATAGTATTTTTTGATATCAAAAATCTACCACTTAATTAACCAGCATATGACTACCTCAAAGTCGATGAAAGAAAAATCAGTCCCTTTCATTCGAGCAGCAGTTGTTGTTTTAGGAACCTCAGTTGCTTTACAAGCCACTGCTTTAGAACCGGTGAGTGCAGCGACTTTTTCTGTAGGAAATAGCACTGGTGGTTTATTTGTAGCCGACTTTTTCCCACCAGGAGAAATCATAGATTTGCCATTTCCGGGTCAAAGTTTTACGCCCAATGTACCAGGTGATGCGGGGAGTGGCACAGCTCCCACATCCGGTTCGGTTTTGTTAAACTCATTTACCCTAGGCACTCAAAATTCGGGTATTGCCTATGTCTTTGACTCGCGATTCACAGGTATTCCTGCTGATTTATCCAGTCAAACGGTAGGAGTAAATGGTTTATTGGGGAGTAGTACCTCAGTCAGTAACGGTACATATAAATTTGCTGAAAATGGGCTCAAACTGGCTGACGTATCAGCAGAATACTTTGTTTATATAGATACCCGAGTAAACTTTGAGTTGGCCCAAGGAAACCCCTATACTGGTGGGACTGGGTTTGCTGCTGAAGACCCGATTAATCGTGATCCAACCTACATACTGGGGAGCGAAGCAGGGTTGGATGACCCGGATTTAGTGTTTTTTGCTAATTTGACCACTGTACCAGAACCTGTTTCAGGGCTGGGATTATTGGCCTTAGGTGCTTTAGGTACTGGTTTAACCCTTAAGAAAAAGCTAGTTTAGTTTGCCTCACAATCTAATTAGCTACAATAATTAGTCATACAAACCCCACTTGCTTCTGTTGTGGGGTTTGTTGTAAGCATTCAGCCCTCAGCTAATTGGCTACAGATGGTGCTACTTGAGGTGCTATCACCCATCTGAGCCTACTGATCAAAGAGGCTAGACTATCAATGAACCAACGATCAGCAGTAGTCCAGTTGAATAAAACTGCTGGAGACTGCGGAGCACTTGGCAATAGCGATCGCTATTTCCAAAAATCCGTGCCACCCAATCAGGGCCAGGGAGATGCAATAACTCTTTCCTCAGCTTTGCCTTGTAACTAAGCAGGCTTTCGGCTTCATCACCCAACCAGGATTCAATCGATTGGGATGTGGTAAGGGTAGCAGTCATAACCATAAGAGTTCATAGAAAAGTCACTCTACTTTTATTTTGACAATTTCTGATTGGGAAAGGGGCTTTAATAATAACTAATAATAACTGACTACTTACAGCTAGTTTTTGGATAATTTGTATTTCTATGGTAAGCCTCCATACAAATGACCCCTAAAAACTGATAAAAAATTTACGAATACTTCACCCTAAAGCTGGTATTATCTATACTCAGTTGTGTAACTAAATAGGGATAATATAAGTAAAGTTGTCGAAGAAGTACAACTGTTAACAAAAAAGCTAACCAAGAGAGGCGTGAGTGATGGCAACTACGACCATTTCCCAACGTGACCTTAACGCTCTCAGTGCAGAGGACGTTGCCAAGTTGGCTGCACGTCTAGAGCTGGATGATTACTCTAGCGCATTTGAAGGACTCAAAGATTGGCATCTGCTGCGGGCACTGGCGTTTCAGCGTCCAGAGTTAGCAGAACCCTATATCTACTTACTGGACATAGAAGCTTACGACGAGGCGTGAATAAGGGTAGAAAAGTTTTAATTGGTGTATGTGGGGGCATCGCTGCCTATAAAGTTTGTGAGGTTGTTTCTACCCTATTTAAGGCGGTCACTGAAGTAAGGGTAATTCTAACCCAGGGAGCTGAAAAATTTATCACTCCTTTGACTCTAAGTACCCTCTCTCGCCATCCAGCTTATACAGACAACGTATTCTGGCAAGCAAAGCACGAACGCCCGGTGCATATTGAATTAGGGGAATGGGCAGAAGTATTGGTGATTGCTCCTCTGACCGCTAATACCTTAGGTAAGTTGGCTTATGGCTTAGCAGATAACTTACTAACCAATACGGTTCTAGCGTCTAGTTGCCCTATTTTGTTGGCACCAGCGATGAATACAGATATGTGGAAGCAGCAGTCAGTGCAACGAAATTGGCAACAGCTGTTAAGTGACCCCAGGTATCATAGTGTTGGTCCAACAGCAGGACGGTTAGCATGCGATCGCATTGGTGCAGGACGGATGGCAGAACCAGAGGAGATAATCGCCTCTATCCAATCCCTGCTGTACACTGGTGGCAAACGAGACTTAACCGGTAAACAAGTCTTAATCAGTACTGGTGGCACTCGGGAATATATAGATCCAGTACGCTTTATCGGGAATCCCGCCACAGGCAAGATGGGACTAGCCCTAGCCCAAGCTGCCAGAAATCGGGGAGCAGTTGTCACCCTAGTTCATGGACCGGCTACTTGGGAAGCACCGATGGGTATCCGGACAGTTCCAGTAGTTAGTGCTACTGAGATGCATCGGGCAATGCTAGCAGATTTTCCCAATGCTGATTTGATTGTGATGGCAGCAGCGGTAGCAGATGTAACCCCCGGAATCTACCAGGATATGAAGATACCGAAGCATGGACTTCCTGCTGCTCTACCCCTAAAACCGGTGCCAGATATCCTAGCTGAATTGGGACGACTGAAACAGCCCCATCAGTACTTAGTTGGATTTGCAGCACAGACTGGAGATATTATCAAACCTGCGTTACAAAAATTAAACAAAAAGCGATTGGATGCAATTGTAGCTAACCCAGTTGACAAACCAAACGCTGGTTTTGGCAGTGATACCAACCAGGCAATTTTGATTGATAAAACAGGACGGCATCAACAGATTAATCGCTGCACTAAATTAGAGTTAGCTCACCGTTTATTTTATTTTATCCAAAACAGTCCCGAGGACAATAGTAATGTAAAGTATCAAATAATTACTAGATAACTAGTATTACTATAAGTAGTCGGACACAAGTTTTGGGCTCTTTGTAAAGTTTTGTAAGCACAGCCAAAACGCTTCAGGGTAAGCGCAAGAAAAAATTGCCCATAATGTGCATTGGCTGGATATCGGTTGAGCGTGGCTCGAAACCCCTATAATCTGGTAGAACTTTATTCTCAATAGAGTTGGCTTGTTGATAATAATGCCCTTTTTTTCTCAATAAGCTACAGCTTATTGATTCTTGCGCTTACCCTGCCAAAACGCTTGTGGCACAATAATAAATAATAATTAGCCTTGTTGTTACATTTATTAATACAGAACTGTTAGTGATCTACTTTAAACTAGTAGATATAATAATTCCAATCAAAAATAGACTTTTTGTATTATGTCTACACGTTTATCTACTACTCTTATAATTCCACTTATTGCCTCGGGACTATTAACGGCATTCCTTCCTAGAGCAGCTAGGGCAGAAAGACCTACCTGGGGTACTGGTTCTGGTTGGTCAGCTGTTAGCACAACTAGCCGGACAGCTTGTGAATTAAAAGCACTCGAAAAATTCAAAAAGTACGAAGCTGCAGGAAAGTTACAAAACGGAACTGTAAGACGTTTGCGAATGTCTGGTGTAGAAGGTCGAATGCAGGGTAAAGATGCAATGTTCGTTTTACTTTGTGCCCCTGATGGAGATGCTGTCTATGTATTCGACGTTTGTCCTGTGAGTGTTTGTAGAGAAAGTTCAGTAATTAATTTGCGTAATGAATTGGGTCAAACGATGGTTTGGTAATAACGCCCAAGAACATTTGTGTTGGCTTACGCTATCGCGATGCTGTTGGCGAAATATAACTTCACACGCTGAAACCCTTGTGATTTAGCGATCACTCATCAAACCATTATGTAGTTTTGTTAAGCGAATAACAGCATAATAATGCTTTCAGAAAGCGCGGTTTTATACACACTATGTTCGGTAGAGTCCCTTTTTTTTGAGTTATGACCCGATTTTGAAAACATCGGGCATAACTCAAAAAATTGGACGGAATTGACCGGTGATATCGTCTTATAGATAAGGATACTAAAGACAGAACATAAAATTTTTTCCAAAGTCCAATCAACTGTAAATCAATAGCAATCCTAAATCAATTGAGAGAATGTTTGTTCCCTGTTCCCTACTCCCTGCTCCGAAGTCCCTGTTCCCTTTGCTAAACTAATTAGCTCAATGTTTCCACTAACTTAGCTACTCGTTCTTTAATTTCATCTCGGACACGGCGAAACGTCTCTAGTAGTTGCCCATCAGGATCATCAAGCTGCCAATCTTCAAACACATCTCGTAATACCCAGGCTTCTGGTAAATTAACACCACAGCCGCACAAGGAAATTACAGCATCATAGTCTTCAGCCTTGAAATCCTTTAAAGGATTAGACGTCTGGTCTCTAATATCTATATTAATTTCATCCATTACTTGAATTGCTGTAGGATGAACTCGGCTTGCTTCTAGTCCAGAACTAGTAACAGAAATCTTTCCTTCTCCTAAGGTTCTAGCAAACCCCTCCGCCATTTGAGAGCGGCAGGAATTTCTTTTACAAACAAACATGATTTGTTTCATAGTAATTTGTTAGTTTTTAGTTGTTAGTTTTTAGTTGTTAATTTTTAGCTAGCTATGGTTTTATTGAATATCCCTAAATCCATGGGAAAGTTGCCGATAGGCAATCACGGCTAATTGCGCTCCTACAATTGGGGCAACCCAATAAATCCATTGATGTTGCCAAATCCCAGCTACTAGGGCTGGCCCCAATGAACGGGCTGGATTCATGCTGGCACCGGTAATTGGTCCGAAGCAAGCGGCTTCTAATGCTACGGTTAAGCCAATAGCCAAACCAGCAAAGCCAATGGGAGCACGGCGGTCGAGACCAGAGCCTAAGATCACAAACATTAAGATAAACGTGAGTACTACTTCCAGGACTAAGGATTGAAACCAGTTCCCTTGTAGAGGCAGAGTTGCGCCAAGATCAGCAACATACCCCAGTGTCAACAACAGTAATGTTGAAGCAGCGATCGCACCAATACATTGAGCCAGGATATAAGGTAACACTTTGCGAGCGGGAAAAAAGCCACTAGCCCAGAAAGCAAGAGTCACAGCTGGGTTAATATGGGCATCGCTAATATGTCCTGTGGCATAGATTAAAGCAGCGACCACTGCTCCAAAAACAAAACTGACGCCCAGATGAGTTAAGGCTCCACTAGTGATGTGATTAACCATGACAGCACCAGTGCCAAAAAAGACTAAGATAAATGTAGCCATGCCTTCAGTTACTGCCTCTCGCCAGCAATGGGATATTAAGGGCCCGAGAGTTTGTTTGGGTATCAGTTTGCGGATTCTCATTTAATGGTGATCTAATTTATCCACAGCAGGAGGATGTCACAGTATTGGATTCCTGCTGAGAATTGTCGGTAATCTTGAGATTCATCTCGGGTGAAGTATCTTCGACGTTCACCACAAATACTTCCCAGCGGTTACCATCTGGGTCACTTATCCAAACTTTATCCTGGATGGCATAGCAACAGTGAGTGTTCTTTTCCTCTAACACCTCTAGTCCTGCAGCTTGAAAACGCTTGATCTGAGCTTGTACGTCTTCTGTCGTTTCAACCTGTATACCTAGATGAGATAATGTCCCACCAGAGTGCATGTTGGGGTTGAGTTCTAGGGTGAGATTGAGGGGCGGATTTGCCAAATCAAATTTGGCGTAGTCAGCTTTGTATTTAACTGGAGATACACCAAACATTGCCTGGTAAAAGGTGACAGATTTGTGAAGGTCAGTGACATTCAGGGAGACATGAGTTTTGAGAGTAGCCATGAAGAACCCTCCTGTTTTACTAATTAGTTAATCCTAATATATCAAAAAAAATTGATTTATTGCTTAAACAATAGTTAAGCCATCGGCTGAATTGGCTAATGGTATTGGGCTAATGGTATTAGGTACATCAAAAGCAGTCTAGACCCTAAGCTAGTCTGAGCAACAACTACGGGTAGGTACCATCACAGCTGTGCGACGAAATTCTGCCAAATATTGCTCTAAAACCACAAACTGGGGCAAATTCAGGCTGTAGTACATCCACCTTCCCTGTTGGCGGGGGCGAATCAGACCAGCTTGTTTAAGGGTTTTCAGGTGAAATGATAGTTTTGATTGCTGGACATTTAAGCGATCGCATAAATCACAAACACACAACTCTTGCGATCTCAGTAGCTCAATCACTGCCAGGCGCAGGGGATCGGAAAGAGCATGGAAGCCAGCGAGGATAGTAGTGGAGTCTGGAGCAGAAGTGGCTTGCATCAATTTTTATTGAATTATTCTGTGGGTTGGACATCGATAAATTTAAGTAATCGCACTTTTGGTTCAGATAGATTACTATACTTCTTAGCTGTGTCTTCTATTTGCTTCAGTTGTCCTAGTGCTTTGCTACAAGAGAAACCAAATTGAGCTTTGACGCGATCACTACCATCGTTAAGCGCAGTTCGAGATAGTGCCACAAATTCCGACAGAGAATAGTCTTGCTCAGCATTAAAATATTTCTTGACTACTAGAGAAGGAGAATAGCAAAGTTCCTGATAACCATCAGGCCATTCAATCTGGAAGTGAGTTTCAGGCATCTTCTTATCTGATCGGATTTTATATTTTAGACTTGGAATTTTTTATTTAATTAATTATAACGATAAACTTGAACAAAGACTTGCCGTCCAGTCAAGGGCTAACCTCTGCTTCCTTTTGCTTTTAAAAATACCCTTTCCCGCATTTACAGCGACCAATTTCAAAAATACTAAACTGAAGTTTCTGGCAATATTTCTCAGTCAACCAGATCCGGTATAATTGGAATCTGTGGCACACATATAACGTTTAGGCGACCCATGTAGCGGTCGCGGTTATCGGTAATTTGTGGTATTGAAAACACTAGCAATTGTTAAAAGTCTTTAACAAACTCTGAAACAATCTCATCCCATCGATATTGCCTAACATCGGATCAGCTGCTCGTTCTGGATGGGGCATCATACCCAAAATTTTGCCAGTGGTATCACAAATTCCGGCAATGTTATTTAGGGAACCATTGGGATTACCTATTGTCTCTATCTCTCCTGAAACAGTAGCGTAACGAAACAATACTTGACCATTGTCTTCGAGAGCTTTGAGAGTTTCAGCATCAGCGTAGTAGCGCCCTTCACCATGGGCAATAGGTAGACTTATAATTTCTCCTGGGTGATAAGCTGTAGTCCAATATAAATCATTGCGCTCTACTTTAACTGGAACGCGATCGCAAATAAAATGTAAGTCCCGATTTCTGACTAATGCCCCTGGTAACATCCCCATTTCGGTCAGCATCTGGAAGCCATTACAAATGCCCAAGACAAATTTACCCTGTTTAGCATGGTCTACCACCATTGGCATCACTGGAGAAAACTGAGCAATTGCGCCACAGCGCAGGTAATCCCCATAGCTAAAGCCCCCAGGGAGTACCACCACATCTAAGTCAGAAATATCGGTTTCTTGATGCCAAACCATCCTGGTTGGACATTGGAGTAAGCTAGTTGTAACATAGGCCATATCGCGATCGCAGTTTGACCCAGGAAAGACCACCACCCCAAATTTCATGCTTCCACTCCTAGTTGTGCTGACATCTCAACCAATTCAAAGCGATAATTTTCAATAACTGGGTTGGCTAAGAGCT
>NZ_JAAHGN010000830.1:0-3452 GCF_010672485.1 Moorena sp. SIO2C4
ACAGCCAGTCAAGTAATTTGGCATTTTTCAACCCCGGATGCCAGAGTCAAACTTAAACATCTTTATCCAGTGTTTGAAGAGGAAGAGATGGCAGATTCTAATGCACCAAATTAGCTGTGTCAGTCCAGTAGGGTGCGTTAGGGGGGGTTCTCATTTTCAGCCTCTAACGCCAGGGTTGGCACAGCCCGCCCCGTAACGCACCACCGGGTCAAACAGCTTTTAGGAGATGCACCCCAAAAGGTTACTGTGCTCTATCTTTTTTATTTGATTTCGGAGATGATCATTAGTAAACTGGAAATATATTATATACCATAATTATGAGGTACATTCAATAAAATTATGCTAAATCAATGGAATTGGGAAAAAACAACTACTGCAATAGGGTTGATTATTTCCGCTGTTGGTATTGTCGTCGCTATTGTTACACCAGAAATTAGATGCTTGATTCCAATCATCAACCAAAATTGTCCAAAAGGGCATTGCAAATCGTTATTCAAGAATAATCAAAGAATTGAAGCAAAATATAATCGGACAGACCTTAAACATCTAGAGTTTGGAGAAGTCGAAAATCTAGAGATAATAGAAAGAGATAACGATACATTGGTAACAGGTATAGTGTATCTTCTTGACCATCCATATCCTGGAAACAAGAACCTAGAACAAATATCAGTAACAAGTGGTAAATATACTCATAAGTTTCCCAACCCTGTAAGATTTCAAATCAACTATAATAAAAACGATACATGGGATTTAGATTGGTATGATGTTTCAGGCACAAAATTAGTGGGTAAGGGGCAATGTCAAAATGCTAAAATAGCAACAGGAAGGCTGAGATACCCCGACGGGCATCATACTTACAATATAATTTTTGAACCTATTCAACAATAAAACTTTGGAAATTATAAAACCTGTCCTTGATTTACGGGTGCATCAACAGAAGGATTAGTATATATACCCGGTGGTGCGTTACGGGACGGGCTGTGCCAACCCTGGCGTTAGAGCTGAAAATAAAGGCGAGCCCGTCCCTAACACACCCTACGCAACTCTTGCCTTTCCCTATTGCTAGCATGCCTATTGCTAGCATGCCTATTGCTAGCATGCCTATTGCCTCTTGCCTTCCCCTAAGGTAGTCTGTTAAGAAGTTAAAAGTCACCATGGATATTCTCTACGACCATCAAATGTTTGCCATCCAGAAATTTGGTGGTATATCCCGAATTTTTATTGAATTAATCCGAGAGTTATCGCCAAACTCTGACTGCTCAATTCATTGGCATCGTGGCATCAAGACCGATGGGTACGATATCTCAGAGTATCGCGCTCAACTCACCGGATATGGGGTGATACCAAAATTTCCCTTTCCAACAGGTAAGGCTATTAATGACACTATCAATAAACTATCCTTTCAATGGTTTGTCCGTAGATTTGGTAGACAATATGATATCTATCATCCTACCTACTATGATGCTGACTTAGTGGAGATTGTTAAACCTAAGAAACTTGTAATAACAATCCATGATATGATTCCGGAAAAATTTTTATCAGGACAAGCTAAGTTTCAGCCATTAATTAAAAATAAGCAACAGCTAGTTGAACAAGCCGATTTAATTTTTGTAGCTTCCGAAAATAGCCGAAATGATTTAGTAGAATTATTGGGAGTTAATCCGCAAAAAACTAAAGTAACCTATTGGGCAAGTCGAATTCAAGACGCTAAAGAATTTGAATTACCAAAGGATTGCCTTAGTCAGCCTTACTTCCTTTATGTGGGAACTCGTTCAAAATATAAAAATTTTGAAATAGTCCTCAAAGCGTTTGCTGCTAGTCCTAAATTACGGGATAATTTAAAATTAGTCTGTTTTGGGGGTTCCTGTGATTTTTTGGAATCCGAATTAAGGGTTATGGAAGAGCATAATATGCGGCAAAATTTTATCTATCTTAGGGGTGATGATGCCCTACTCAAAACCCTATATCGTAATGCCCAAGCCCTAATTTATACTAGCCGCTATGAAGGATTTGGTTTACCGCCCCTAGAGGCAATGGAATGCCAATGTCCAGTTATCTGCTGCTTAACCTCTTCCTTGCCTGAGGTGGTAGGAGATGCAGCTAGTTTATTTGAGCCAGATTCTGTGGATGGACTAGTTAACGCTATGGAGATAGTTGTAGAAGACTCAGAACATCGGGCATCTATGATTGAGAAAGGACGGCAACGTGCTAAGCTTTTCACATGGGAAAAGACTGCTCAACTGACTTTGGATGGCTATCGGTCAATTAGCTGATGAATCCCGGAGATAAGCTTTAAAAATCTGGCTATTATAGGTAAATTTTTATTACAAAATAAAACATTTTTGGTGCTAACCTTTTAACATATTCATATTATTACCGTTTTAGTTAATGGTGTTTTTATCAATGGTTATTGAGGGTGATGAAAAATAAATTAATCAATTACCATGTTTCTAATATTTGCTTGTTACTACTATGTCTGTTTTGTGTAGCATTAAACTCATCTTTTGGTCGGCAAATTTGGATTGATGAGTTTTTACATTTTGCTTTCGGTAGCTATGACACAACGGCTGAAGCTTGGAACGCTATCAGTCAGTCTATTCTAACGATTAATCATGGACAAACAGGCATTTATATGCTTATTGACCACTGGTTGATGCAGCTCTTTGGTGCTAACATCTTTTGGCTAAGATTTCCCAGTATTTTCTCTGGTTTGGTCTTGTTTTTAGCAGCAATTTATCTTTTCCGTCTTTGGGGCATGCCCTTTTTCTGGCAAGTGATTGGTATTCTTGCTCTTTTTTCTCAAACTCAGCTAATGTATTTTGTGGGTGAAGCCCGGCCTTATATGCCTTTAGTAACTGCTACCGTTTGTACCTTAGCCTATTACAGTACCCCTTTGCCCCAAAGAACCCGTGCTATTTTTACATTTTTTGGATTATTTTCTATTTTAATGGGGGTACTATTCCATCCTTATTTTTCTGTTTATTGGTTGGCAATTATTGTATTTACATACTTGCAAAAATTGATTCAAACGGGCGAAAAAATTTCAATTAACTCTGTTCTTAAACATACTAATATTCCTCTTTCTGTCCTGGGCACAATAGTCTATTTTACTTTAGGCTTATCAACTTGGTTACGAGGGCGTCCAGAATTTACATTTGATCCTTTTCATTGGGTAAAAAAGGATGATTTAATCATCACTTTTATGGACTTGAGTCATTTTGAATTCTTAGAAAAATTTTTAGACCCATTGCTGATTATTATTTTCGTGATTTTCTCGATTATTATAGTTTACCCAAAACTTAGGAAAGTTTATCTTAAAGACCTGATCAGTCCGGTTTTGTTAATAATTATAGCCTTGGGAATATCTATATTTTTATCTTATGTCTCTTTTCGGAGTGACTATTGGATTCTACCAAGACAATGGGTAGCTTCAATCTCACTTGTTCCTTTGA